>JANTGP010000057.1 GCA_024762835.1 Bacteroidota bacterium | reverse complement strand
TTTACAAAAAGAGCTTTTTTAACAGGGATAGTTGGAAGATTTTTACCTCCTCCTCTGTAGAAATCATGATGTGTAGGATAATCTGAACCTGCATATGTAACCACATAGTCACATGAGAACATACCTGTACAAGCATCATAAGTACCTGAACCTACAACTGAACCAACAGTACCATCACCAAATTCAAATGGTTGGTCTTCAATTGTGATTGACTGATTAGAGTCACCAGAGAAATCATATGATAGGAGAGCACCAGCGGCAGCCCAATCCCAGAAATTATTATTCCAGATACGGTTTGGTACATCAGGATCTAGAGAGAAGTTTACAGCATATTCGCCATATCCTGTTTCATTACATGTGAATCCACCTAAGAAATCTAAAATGTCAAATGGGCATACATTGTAAACAAAGTTAAAAGTAGCTTCGCCACCGAATTCAGCAACTCCACTGTTACTATCAGATAGTTTTAAGTTAAGCTTAAGAGTATCAGGAGAAAGCTCAAATTTATTTGGGTCAACTGTCATAGTAATAGTTCCGGTATAATGATTAGCCGGTATTACAATTACACTTGAACTTAATACAACCTGAGAATCAAGATTTACTGTATTACTTACAATATCATAAGCTATACTCAGATCTGATGTTGGGGCATCGCCCAATATTTTAACACCAAACTCAACATCAAAAGCCAAAGTGTCGGCAGGGGTCATAGCAAATACACCATTCATAGTAGTAAACTGAAGGTATGAATCTGCTCCATCCGGTGAATGAAAAATATCATCCGCCTTTTTCATACAAGAAGAAACAATGAATACTCCAAGTATGAGAATTGAGATTATTTTTATAAAGTTTTTCATATTTTTATTTTAGTTTTAATTATCACAAATCTATTGGAAAATCCATAACTTATCGCTCAATTGTACACCAACGGGACAATTTGAATTATAAACTATTTCACTTTGAGGATAAGGGAATCTAACTGGTGTTGCTTTAGTTGCACCGACAACGGCAACTAATTCAGGGAATCCTGTTCTTCTCCAGTCATCATAAGCAAGTACGGTTCCATAATCAGCCTTATATTTTTGCATTATTATGTCTTCAATTGTTATTGTAGTAACATTGTCAACAAAGTCTGCCATATAAGTAGAGTCAGTTGCACCTGTTACTTTTTCAAGAGAAGCAGTAATACCTTCTTGATACGCTGTAATGGCATCTGCAGTAACACCTGCTTGGAAAGCACATTCAGCAGCTATAAATTTCATTTCGGCATATGTTGCTAAGTAAACAGGGGCATCACCTGCAGCTACAAAGGTACCTGGTTTTGATGCTGCTGAATTCTCTGATCCGGGAACACTTCCAGAATAAGCACCTGATAAGTCAAGTTCTGCATAAGCAGCAAGTCTTGGATCACCTGTATTAACTAATTCATCAATGAATGTTGAGCTCATACGAATATCATTACGATCACGCATAAACTGGAATAGTGGGTTTGAACCGGATGTAGTGTTTATAAATGCAAAACCAAAATCATCATCATTAGATGCAAAAGCATTATCAACATAAGTTAAGGCAGTTGCATAATCTTTTTTGTATAATGAGTATCTTGCAAGTAGTGCATTAGCTGTCATAATCCACTTATCTGTAGCACCGTCATACATCAAATCAGATGCAAGATCAACAGCATTTTCCTCAGAACCTAAGTCGGTAATTGCACTTGTTAACAAATCTTCAATGTGACCATAAATAGCCTCTTGAGATTCATAAGCAGGTTGTAAGATGCCTGAGTTGCCTTGAAAAGCTTCAGTATAAGGCAAATCACCATATAAGTTAGTTAAAGTTCCCAGGCAAGTTGCCATGCAAACTTTTGCAACACCTACGTAATGAGGAGATTCTTTTTCGACAGCTTTATCCATAAGGGTTTTGCAATCCATCATAGCTTGAGCGTATAATGATTCCCAAAGGTCGTTAACATCAGCAGAATTTATATTATATCTTCCTTGTGCTAATGATTGTCTGTCAACACCATCAAAATACTGCATCCAAATATTTGTTACTCTTACAGAGGTATTACCTCCGGCAACATAAGCCATTGATGCTTGTATTGAAGGAACAAGATATTCCATAGGAACATCTGTGGGTGAATCAGGGTCAACATTTAAATCTGTGTCAATCCAGTTGTTACAACTAAACAGCATGAGGGGCAGAATAAATAATACCCCATACCGTATTATATTAAATTTCTTCATATCTTTTTATTTTTAGTTTACAAATTAATAATTAAAGAGATACCTTAACACCGAAAGTATAAGTCTTTGTTCCGGGGTTGTTAAAGTAGTCAAATCCTTGTGAATTTCTTGCACCTGTTAAGCTTGTCTCAGGATCAATACCTGTATATGGAGTATTCAGGTAAAGATTTCTACCTGTGAAATAGACTTCTAAACCTCTAATGAAACTAACTGGTGAATCAGCAAATAATTTTTTATTAAAACGATATGAAACAGTAATTTCTCTTAAACGAATCCAGCCTGCATCTTCAATAGCTGCAGATGTAGGACCACCACCGAAATTACCTCCATGACCTCTGTACCAATCCTGGTCATTTACAACCTGAGCAGTATTGGCTGTTTCTGTCCAAACGGGTTGTCCGCTAGCATCAAGATGACCCGGATAACCGTCATATACAACAATATTATCAGCAGGTGTATTTTCTAAGTCAATTGATCCGTCAGGAAGATAAACAACATCTCTGTTAAGAGTTTCTTCTGTTTGACCAAAATAATTTAAAGTAAATCTTGTTCCATTGTACATTAAACCACCTTTCTTAATATCAACAAGTCCTAAGATAGAGAAACCTTTATAAGTTATTGAAGGTGAAATATTCATTGTCCATAATGGGCTGATTGTACCTAATGGCACTTGAGCGGTATCATTTGTCCATGGGAAACCGTCGCGATAATCATCATCAGGATTGTCATTGATTAACAACGAACCGTCAGCAGCTCTCCAATAGTCATATCCGAAAATACTTCCATAATCTTGGCCAGTAACAGCTTGAACTTGAGGATCGGTAAATCCACCAAGGAATACATTATCAACACCTTCAGCAAGGCCTGTAACTTTATTTTCAATTTTTGAGAAATTAATGTTAATATCAAAATTAAAATCTTTTGATTTATAAAGATTAATATAAGTCATAATCTCAACACCTTTACTTTCCATACTGGCAGCATTCATAAATGCATTGTTATAACCTGTTGAAGTAGCAATAGGTACTTGTAATAATAAGTCTGTGTTATTGTTTTTAAAGTAGGCAACATCAACACCTAGTTTATTGTTGAAAAACTTTAACTCTGTTCCTACTTCAAAAGTAGTCATTGACTCATGTCTCAAATCTGAATTACCAATTAGATAACCAACTTCGTAAGCAGATACTCCGTTAAATGGGAAATCAATACCTACGGTCCAACCATCATTTACCGAAGTAAGGTTGTAATAGCTATTAGTCATATAAGGACCTGCAATGTTAGCTGTTTTAGCCCATGAAGCACGTAATTTACCAAATGCTAAGATATTATTCTCAGGTAATAATTCAGAGAAAATAAAGCCTGCATTAAATGAAGGATATGTGCTTGAAAGATTATCCTTAGGCATTGTTGTAGATTTTTCTTGTCTTACAGTAGCACCTAAATATAACATTTGGTATAGGTCAAATCTAAAATCAGCAAAAATAGCAGATGTCCTGTACTTTGAAGTAAATGAAGTTAATTTAGGGTCTGTTGTATTTTCAAGCCAATAGAAATCAGGGATAGATAAATCGTTAGCTAATCCACGAGTAGTTTTTGAAGAATTTGAATAAAAGTTTTGTCCTAAAACACCATTAAACGAAATATTTTCATTTATGCTTTTATTGAAATTTAATAACAAATTACTGTTAATTATTTGATGTACATTTGAGCTTTCTTCTAATCGACCTGTACTAAATGATCTGTCATTAACAGCAAACCTGTCTGTGTATCTATCAGAATACCAGTCTGTACCAAGTGTATATGACAAATTGAGATTTTCGTTAAAGTCAACTTTAAAGTATGCATCTCCAATAAAACGATTTGTTAAGTCAAGGAATGAGTTCTCATTAGCTGACCAATAGGGGTTATTATAACCACCACCATGACGATATGTACGTTGTGTACCGTCTTCAAATCTCCATCCTGCACCATTATCAAAAGAAGAAGGTGTCCTTGTCAATCCTAACATAATACCAGAAAGGTTTGAACCATTCTGCATAAAGTTACCTTTAGAACTAACATAATTAGCATGTCCACCCGTAACAATTCTGTCTGTTAATTTTGTTTCGCTATTTAAACGAACAGAAGTTCTGTTAAAAGTATTGTTAGGAATAATACCTGTTTGGTCTAAATTTCCCATTGAGAAATAGTAGGAGGTCTTATCACTTGCAGATTGAATACTTAAGTTATGATTGTTTGTAATACCTGTTTGAAAGAAATCATATTGATTATAAGTTTTTACAGGATCACCAGTTGCATTAGGATTGTTTTTGCTAACAATTGCACCATCAACATCATAGGTTGGCCATAACCAATCAGCTTCATTTGTAGAATAACTCATTGTATCTAATTTAGCACCCCATGTCCCACTGTAACCTGATACCCAATTGCCATTAATACCTTGACTATAGGTGGTTTGTAAAGGAATGTGTTGTGAAATTACATCTCTGCTTGTTGAGAAATGATAATCTACTTTCATATGGCTGCCGCCATCTGCAGATTTTGCACTGCTACCTTTTTTTGTTGTAATTAAGATAACACCGTTTGCAGCTTGTACACCATATAAAGCTGTTGCAGCTCCACCTTTTAGCACAGTTACAGAGGCAATATCCTCAGAGTTCAAGTCAATACTTCTTGATGATGCATTAACACCTTCAGTAGCATATTCACTTCCACCCCATCCCAAATTTGTTGCAATAGGTTGACCATCAACAACAAATAGAGGTTGATTGTTACCTGTAATTGAGGCAGCTCCACGAATTGTTATAAAGGTTGAAGCACCGGCTGTTCCACCAGAGCTGTTTACCTGAACACCGGCTGTTCTACCTGAAATTGCATTTACAACATCAGTGTTGTTAGCACGTGTGAGTTCATCACCTTTAACTTCTTGAACTGAATAACCAAGAGCTTTCTTTTCTCTTGATATTCCAATCGCAGTTACAACTACTTCGTCAACTTGCAAAGCATCAGATTCCATTGTAACATCAATTACATTAGATGCACCAATGGGCACTTCAAGCTTTTTCATTCCAACAAAAGTAAATTGTAGAGTTTTAGCAGTTTTTGGAACATCAAGTTTATAAGCACCATTTATATCGGTAATGGTACCTATTACTGTTCCTTTAACTACTACAGATACTCCCGGGAGAGTAGTACCGTCGTCGGCGCTTTTTACCGTTCCGGTAATTTGACGCTTCTGCGCATGGACAAAATTTAGTCCAATAAACATTAAAAACGTCAACACTAGAGTAATTCTTCTCATAGACTTTAAGTTTAAAGTTAGTAATAAAGAAAATTAATTAATAAATAAATATTATATATCATATATTTTTAAATAAAAATTATTATGAACATGCTAAAATATGAAAAAATCCTATAAAAACTCAAATAAACTTGTTTTTTTCATCAACAGTCTTATTGACAAATAAAGCTATTGGCAAACCAAAGCTAAATGGTTTTATGAATAAATAATTAGATTTCATTTTTAAGTTTTAATTTAAGTTCTGTTAATTTTCTGTTAATGTTTATGTTAGTTTATAATATTAATTATGTTAATTCAAAATTAAATCGTTTATATTGATGTTATATGCACAATTAAAATGTCCTTCTTTACATTCCTTGCTGCCATGTAATCCGCAAGGTCTGCATGGTAATTTCTCGCTTGTTTCAACAATTTTAGCATGTTTGGAGAGTGGCCCAAAGCCAAATTCCGGTACAGTTGAGCAAAAAACTGCTGTTACCGGAGCGTTTACAGCAGAGCATAAATGAAGAGGAGCTGAGTCGTTAACATAGTTCATTTTTGCTTTTTCCATTAAGGCTGCTGATTGCAATAAACTAAGTTCTCCTGCCAAATTATTACAATTATTGTTCTCCGATTCTGTTATTATTTTTTCGCAAAAATACTTGTCGTTAATTCCTCCTAATAAATATATGGTGTATTCCTTAGAAGTTTCATTTATTAATTCTATCCATTTTGTTGATGGGAATTGTTTTGTAAACCAGACTGAGCCGGGAGAGATTGTAATATAACTTTTTGATAAATCGGATATCTTCTCGTAATCTTCTTTTTTTGGGTATAATTTAGGTTTTAGAGCCTTTGAGTCTGTGATAGAGCTAATTAATTGTTGATTACGGTCGATTTCGTGTATACCTTTCTTTATTTGATGCTCATACTTTTTAGTGTAAAAAATAGAAAGTGGATTTTTATCAAAGCCAAATTTCTGTTTTGAACCGGATAATGCAGTAATAATTCCTGTTGATGTAAAACGTTGTAGGTTAACTACTATATCATAATTTGATTTTCTAACTTTAGCAATAATCCTAAGTAGGTTTGAATATTTGTTATTTGTTTTATCCCAGACAATTACCTTATTAATATTAGGATTTCCTTCGAGTAAACTTTCATTACCTTTCCTAAGAAGAAAATCAATTATAAGCTCAGGGTAATATGAACGCAATTTCTCAACAAGAGAACTTGCTAGAATTACATCACCAATAAACGCCGTTTGAATGAGTAGAACTTTTTCCATTCACAAAAATCAAATTAATAAAATTTAATAACTACTATATCAATAAATATTTATTTTAAATCATCACATTTCCATGTTGCAGGGTTTGAAATTATTGTATCAATAACCCATGTTGCATCTTGGTCGGCATATGCATTAATGAGTAATGAGTCAAGCCCATGTTCAAAACTAGAAATTTCCGTTATTCCACCGCATGATACAAATGTTGCTAAAACCTGAGAGTTAGCAATTTTACGGATTGAATAAATCTTGCAAAAATGGTGTTCTGCCGAATACTGAACATCATTTCTAAAAGCCTGTGTTTCTGATGATGATCCACAAAACTCATCATATTCTTTTTTTGTATTATCAATCAATGATATTGTATCAATCGAATTTCCGATAATTTCACATTTAATACATTCTTTACAAGATGAGAGTGCCAATAACAATAGAATGGAAACAGATAAGAATAAAATAAGCTTTTTCATATACATTTTAATTATTTCAATTATTAATTATTTACAAAGATATAGATTAAAATTGTTCTAACATACAGTATTTATTTTCTATAACTAAGTATTCCACAATAAAGTTATTTATACACTAACTATATATGATGCTAACTTATATAAATAGGTTGCGTTTAAATTTAATAAAATGTTTTAGAATTTACTGTAAATACATATGTCCTCTATCTTTTTTTGTGTTCCCTAATTATATGTTTTAATAGAAATACTATTTTTGTCTTTTTACAAGTTGTTAATTTTTGGATATGTAAGAATACTATTTAATCGTAAATGAAGAATTGCTACGCAACCATTATTTATTAAATTGCATCACTCTTTTTAGTGAATATATTTTTGTTTTCTTCATTTATTTTAAATGGTTGTTGGCTAATCACAGATAACTATTAAATAATTGAAAGAAACGATTGAAGATATAATTAAAGGATGTGCAGAAGGAAAGCAAGAGTTTCAACGATTGTTGTATGATGAGTTTGCTGGCAAGATGTATGGATTATGTCTTCAATATTCAAAAGATAGCGAAGAAGCCAAAGATATATTACAAGAGGGATTTATAAAGGTTTTTAAGAGTATTGGGCAGTTTTCTTTTAGTGGTTCTTTTTCAGGTTGGATAAGACGTGTTTTTGTGAATACTGCAATTGAGAGTTTCCGTAATAAAAAGATGAAATTCTCTGATGTTGAGATACAGAACATATCTGAACCTTTTGCTTTTGACGATATTATTGCAGAAATGTCAGCTAAGGAAATATTAAAACTGGTTCAGGAGTTAAGTCCACGTTATAGATTGGTTTTTAACCTTTATGCTATTGAAGGTTACACGCATAAAGAAATAGCTGAGAAATTAAATATATCGGATGGAACATCGAAATCTAATCTTGCAAGAGCAAGAGTGATTTTGCAAAATAAAGTTAAAGAATTGCTTAAGGATTGAGAAAGATAATATAATATGAGTAATGAAAGTAAAAATATTGATAAACTGGTAAAATCGGCTTTAGCTGATTTTATTGAAACACCTCCTGCCGATGCCTGGGCTAATATTGCTGATGGTTTGAAAAGTAAAAAGAGAGTATTATTTCCTCTAATTTTCAAATGGGCTGCCTCTATTGCTATTATATTATTTACCGCCGGACTATATTATTATATCCAAACTGAGAATAAAGAAAAACTTGAATTCTCTGAAAGAGTAGATGAATTTAATGGTATAGATGTTAGAAACGAAATAAATCAAGAATCAGGAAATACCCTTAGTTTGAATTCGGATACTAATTCAGCAGGCAAGTTTATTAACTCAAATTTAAATAATTATACCGAGAAAAAAGAGGCTGATAATTTTACTAATGCATCGACAAAAAATATAGCAACTACCAAAAGTAAAAAAGTTATTAGTGCAACATCTAATATTGCAAGTGTTGTTAATAATAAGATTAATAAGGATAAAGACCTAGTTGACGAGTTTGCTAAGTCGGCAATTAACCAAAACAAGGCTGATGCGCTTCTGGTAAATGAAAGCATTAAGAATAATGAGTCAATTGTTTTAACTAAAGATGATAAGGAAACTTCGCTTGTAATAACCGGCAATGACTCAAAGATTGATAAACTCATGGCAGATAATAAGTTTAATAAGAAAGATGATAAGGCAAATGAGTTTCCTGTTAATAGTAAAATTAAAGAATCATGGTCTATTGGTGCTGTTGCATCACCTCTTTATTCATACAGAAACTTAACCCGGCAAACAGATGATGTATCGTTTAAATGGGGTGGTGGAGAATCCAATACAGCAAATGAACAAGCAATTATTGCATATGCAGGCGGATTAGATGTAGAATACTCATTAGACAGGTGGAGCTTTTCTTCCGGTGTTTATTTCTCAAGAATGGGGCAGCAGACAAGTAACTTTTATATAAATCGTATTATAAATAGTGGCACAGAATCAGTTATTTATGCGGCAACATCTTTAAACACAATACAGATTAAGCAATCTAATGCAGGTACTCATTCGGTGGTCGGTGGGCAAGATGATGCTGTATATCTGCCTGATATATCTTCTAACGACCCGATTGAAACAACTGCAGTTCTTACGCAGGAATTTGAATTTATTGAGTTACCGCTTATTGCAAGATATGATCTTATTGATAGTAAAATTGATGTACAGATTGTTTCCGGATTTAGCACAGGCTATTTGCTGCGTTCAATTAATAACCTGAATTATCTTGGTCAGGACCTTGACCTAGGCTCATCAGGTAATATATACAAGCTTAATTATAATACACTTATGGGTTTTGCATTGCAATTGCCTATTGGTAGCAAGCTCAGATTTAAAATTGAACCACAATTTAAGTATGCATTAAATTCTCTTAATATGAATTATTCAATAAGTTATCATCCATACTCTTTTGCTATGTATACAGGGCTTATGTATGAGTTCTAAACATCACAATCTCATTTTACTTTTCCCAATTAGTCCAATATTTTTTCGTGTTTATTTTTTTATCAAATCAAAATAGCCATTATAATATTTTTACTCTTACTTTTGCGAAAATTTACACGGCAATAAGATTTGCAAAATGATTGATGAAAGAAGGATGAATACAAGAGAATTTATTGAGAATAAATTGCTCAAAGAGATACAGAGATTACATGATAATGGATTTTATTATCTCTCTTATTTAGTGATTTCTCAGGCTATTGAGTTTATTGGCGCTTTCGTTGATAATAAGCCAATACGAGCAAGAGGGCAATCGAAAAAACGCTTTAGGAATGCCTTGTCTCAATTATTTTCGGGGAGGTATGAGTTGCTAAATACTAATGACTTTTTATATGATAAGCTTAGGAGTCATATTACACATTCAATGTTTCCTAGTACATGGCTATTTCTTACTTCGCGTAAGGAAAATCCGGATTTAAAGCATCTTTCCAAATACAAGGGGAAACTTGTTTTTATTGCTGAGGATTTTTTTGAAGATTTCAGTAAAGCATGTTTGAGATTGATAAGCTTAATTGAGAATGGCAACTTAAAGGATAAGAAACTTGCAAATGATTATGCAGCTTTTAAGTTATAAATTATCATAGTTTTTTTTCTAGCATAGGAAGATTACAGATTGGTTTCAGCAAAATATTAGACAAATACAATAAATGAATATTGAACAAGAAATAAACAGACGAAGGACATTTGCAATTATTAGTCATCCAGATGCGGGAAAGACTACACTAACTGAGAAGCTTTTGCTTTTTGGAGGTGCAATTCAAGTTGCAGGTGCTGTAAAGTCAAATAAAATAAAAAAGACCGCTACCTCTGATTTTATGGAAATAGAAAGACAGCGTGGTATTTCTGTTGCAACATCGGTAATGGGGTTTGAATATAAAGGTAAGAAGATTAACATACTCGATACACCCGGGCATCAGGATTTTGCCGAAGATACTTTTCGTACACTTACTGCTGCCGATAGTGTAATTGTTGTTATTGACGTTGCAAAAGGTGTTGAGGCTCAAACAGAGAAACTTGTTAAGGTATGTCGTATGCGCGATATACCAATTATCATTTTCATTAATAAGCTCGATCGCGAAGGAAAAGATGCTTTTGATCTTTTAGATGAGATAGAAGAAAAATTGCAAATAAACGTTGTTCCCTTAAGTTGGCCAATAGGAATGGGAAGCAGTTTAAAAGGTGTTTTCAATATTCTCGATAAACAGATTAATCTGTATAACAGCGATGACAAGCAACGACGAGAAGAGCCTTTACAAATTGACAAACTAGATTCAGGTAATTTACAGAAACATATTGGCTCTTCGGCCGGAGAACTCTTGGATGATTTGGAACTGGTAGATACTGTTTATCCTGATTTTAATTTAGTTGACTATCTGTCTGCTGATATTTCACCGGTTTTTTTTGGTAGTGCATTATATAATTTTGGCGTAAAGGAGTTACTTGATTGTTTCGTAGATATTGCACCTCGTCCTCAGCCTGTTAAAACACAACAACGTGAAATAATTCCAACAGAGAATAAGTTTACAGGATTTGTGTTTAAAATCCACGCAAACATGGATCCCAAGCATCGCGACCGGATTGCCTTTGTGCGTGTTTGCTCAGGTATGTTTGAGCGGAATAAGAATTATTTTCATGTGAGAGCAGCCAGAAATCTTAAGTTTTCAAGTCCAACTGCATTTATGGCCGAAAAGAAATCGATTATTGAGCAGGCTTACCCCGGAGATATTATTGGAATACATGATACTGGTAACTTTATAATTGGCGATACATTAACCGAGGGTGAGAACTTAAAGTTCCTTGGTATTCCAAGCTTTTCGCCGGAAATGTTTCGATATGTTGAAAATGGTGATCCTATGAAATCCAAACAATTGGCCAAAGGTATCGACCAATTGATGGACGAAGGTGTTGCACAGCTTTTTATAAATCAGTTTAACGGAAGAAAAATTATTGGAACAGTTGGAGCCTTACAATATGAAGTTATTGAATACAGACTAAAACATGAATATAATGCAACTTGCAGATACAAACCGGTACAGTTGTATAAAGCTTGTTGGTTGAGAAGTAATAATGCCGAACAACTAGCTGATTTTAAAAAACGTAAATATCAATTTATGGCTAAAGACAAACATAACCGCGATGTCTTTCTTGCCGATTCATCTTACGGATTGCAAATAGCACAGGATAAATTTCCTGATATAGAGTTTTTATTTACATCGGAATTTCATCCGTAATTGTACTAATTTATTAGGGGGTAATATGTTAGTTGATAAAAGTAAATTACTAAATGAATGTGTGAAGCTGCAAAATAAGCAGTTGGATAATGCAAAAGCTGCAATGCAGGATTTGCAACAACAGGCAAATGAATACGGACAACCACGTGACAGATACGACTCATTCAGGACTCAGCTATTGCGTAAGCGAGATTTATTTGCAGAGCAATTACAAAATGCAATTGATGGTATTGATATTTTGAGAAGGATAGAGCCTGAAATAAAATCAAAGAAGGTTGAGTTTGGCTCTGTTGTAATTACTGACAAACTTAATATGTTTATTTCAATTGGAATTGGAAAGTTTGAATGTGAGGGACAACTTTTTTTTGCTGTATCTACTAAGGTTCCGGTGTATAATACTATTAAAGGTTTAGCCAAAGGTGATACATATGTATTAAATGGGAGAGAGTTTAAGATTTTAGATGTGTATTAAATCTGGCTGAAATAAAAAGACTTTTTAACCTGAAAATAGTTTATTAAATTATGGTTTGAATTCTTCATTTTCTTTCAATATCTTTAGTGGCTCAAAAAAAGTGTTTTAAGATAGTTGTAACTTAATAATTTGAATTATGAGAAATATTATAGCTTTGTTAGTTGTGTTTGTGATTGCCTTAAACGCAAACTCTGTTATTGCTCAGTCCTTTGATGATGAAATGACCTATCTTCCGGCAGGAACTACTTTAACATTAAAGCAGGATTTTATTATTCCTGCCTATGAAGGAATAATTTCTGTTGATCATGATAACGATAATTATAAAGTCTATAATCTCGTTTTTGATTCGAAAGGAAAACGTAGAATTTTGCGTAAAGGAACCGAGTTTGAAGTTGAATCTGTTGAGGTTGCTGTTGGTAAGCTTTATATTCACATCAAAAATAAATTAAACTGGATTTACTTTGGTGAAATTAAAAGTCGTTCAAATTTGAAAATTAAGGAGCTTCAGGGCTTGTTTGATATTAGATTTCCTGAAATAGAAGAGTTTTAGTCACTTACTTTAATAAGTATATTTGCCCTGTTACTGTTTTCTTTTCACCTGAAAAAGTTTTATACTTCAATATGTAGCTAAACATATTTGAGTTTTTTACAAACTTGCCATTTATGCGGCCGTCCCAGCTATTACTAATATTGTTACTGGTAAAAACCGGTTCGCCCCAGCGATTGAATATAATAATACTAAACTGATCTTCAACTATCCCCTTACCGGTAATGACAAACTTATCGTTTAAACCATCACCATTTGGAGAAAAGGCATTTGGAATATAAACATCACAATTGCAACCAATAGTAATATCGTCGTAAGTAGAACCGCAACTGTTACTTACCAATACCCAGTAAGTCCCGGGTTCTGTAACAAGAAAAGAAGACGAAGTGGAGTTGTCTTGCCACAAATAACTGGCATCAAATGTATAGGCATTTAAAACTACTGTTTGCTCAGGTTCAATATTAAAATTATCTCCAAGCTCAATTTCCGGCGTTGTTCCTTCATAAATCTCAATACTATCTCTACTGTTGCCACAAATATTTCCTGCTTCAAGCCAATAAATCCCGGGTTCGTTTACTTCAAAATAATTATTCGTTGAATTATCCTGCCAAAGGTAATTATCAGCATTAGTATTTGCATTAAGGGTAATTGTTTGATTAGGACATATTTGCATTGAATTTCCTAAGTCAACTTCAGGTGGATAAATAATATCAACATGCACGGAATCAATAAAATTGAAACCCATATTACTGATTTCAACTGAGTAAGTGCCTTGACTGTTTACGGTGTAACTTTGATTGGTTGAACCATCTTGCCAGATGTAGCTTGCACCTTGATTTCCTGCATTAAGTATAATGCTTGTTCCCTCGCAAATAGCTGTATCATTTCCTAGTTCGATATAGGGTGTGGGATTTGTAAAAACTGCAACAACAGTATCTGTCGTTAACAGCAGCAGAGTAATATTCTCATCTTCAATTCCGGGTGCAGGAGTATGGTTGATTAATTCCCAATGATCGAAAATATAATTACTTGTCGGTTCAGCCTTAAGAATTATATCAATGTCGCCAAAATATGTTCCTGTAAAAGGGTAGGATGCAGGCCATATTGAATTTATTTTTATCTCACCTGCTTCGGGTGGCTGAACATTAAACATAATATCAAAGGGGCCTGTTACATCGTAACAGTTAATTAAGCCGGCAGCCAGCTCAGCACATCTACCGTCAATAAAATTTTTTAATGCCTGAACATTTGCTTCCCATTCGTTATATGTTCCTCCCCATTTATTAATGTGTCTTTGCATCTCGGGTTGGATAATATCAATCAGACTATCAAGTACGTTTTGCATGTATGTACAAGAAAATACTGTGTTTGAGAGGTCGATGTATCTTGAAACATAATATTGGTAGAATGTTTCATTTTCCATTAACTTATTCAGAATTGGAATATGACCTTGTCCGCCCGGATTATTTAAAAACTCAGGATTGCAGGGGTCAGCACCTATTGATACATCGGGTATTCCCGTATAGTTTATGTAATGCCCGAATGTGGCATCCATATCCCAAAGTACATATCCCCATTTCTTATGATGACCGTTGGGATCCATTCCACGCCACCAGGCTGTATTCCAGTTAAGCCAATCGGAACATACAATGTAAGAATTAAGTACGACATAGTCTATCAGGCTTTTCCAATTATAAACACTATCAACGTATTCAAAATTACTTTGTATGGTCATGTCATTTGCCAAAACAAAAGTTCTAAAGTCTGCCCAGTCGGATTGAGCTGTAGTTCCACCATATTCCGACCATGTACCTCCCCAAGTTTTAAGATATTGTAAATCGTTATTAGATTGGTCGTAATAATACTTTGTGTAATCATGGTCATCGGCTTTTTCGCGCATATCGTAAACGCCCCAATATTGACCGTTTAAATACACAATGCAGGCTTCGTATTTTCTTTCGTCTAATTTTAAGTTGCCAAGCATCGAGAGAGTTTGAACATAAGCATCGCGAATATGTGCACCTCCATTTGAAGAAGGATAGTTATCGTTGGCTGCTGCTTTTATTATTAGCCGTTGGAACTCATCTCTGTTTGTTCCGTTAAAAATTTCATCTTGAATTGCATAGTTGTAACCGTATTGGTCACGTACAACAAAGTCGAAACCTCGTTGAGGATATGCCCAAGAGTCGTTGCCATGCTTATTGAAATCACCTGTTGCTTCATCAACAAGTTCTTGGTTTGAGTTGAAGTATTCAAAAGATCCCGAAGGATTACTGATGCTTCCATTTAATAAATTTGCTACACCATTCCCACAAATTGACAAAACAGGGATTGTATGAACATCGTTAATGAAATATGTATTTGTTTCGATAAAGCTTTTCGGTACATCAGGGTTGCTGCTGATGGCAATAGCCCTAATTACAGTTGTTGCGTTGATTGCTATTGCAGTGCTTACAACAGGCGATGAGGCGGTTGGTGTGTTTCCGTTTGTTGTATAGTGTATTGTAATGCCCGGTTCGCTTGTGGATAGGGTAATTGATATTGGATTTATGTATAATCCTGCCGGTAAACTGAAAACCGGTTTCATGGCATAATTAAGCATTGCACCTGTGTTTGAGGCTTCCGGTGTGGGATTAGTGAATAAAGCCATGCTTGATGCACCATCGGTAATCCTGCCACGTGAATGATTCTTCTGAGTTGGAATAAGTTGCAGAATATCAATGATATTCCCCGATGGGTCGGCAAGAATAATATGTTCTTGTTTCATCTGGGTAAGTTTAAAATCAGGGTGCAGGTAACCACCGCTACTTTCGTCTCGTCCTGATGCAAACACCAATAAAAATGAATTTCCGGCAATGGTAATCCCTGAAGGGATTTGCCATTTTGTTGGGTTGTTATTGTTATCACTCAAATAATAACCGCTTAAATTTACTGATGATGAGCCGGTGTTATATAACTCAAACCAATCTTCATATTGGTTGTAGTTATCTGTTATTGTATTTGTGTTAGAGCAGGAATATTCATTTATTACAATCTGCCCAAAGGCAGTAGTAATAGTAAGTAGGCTAATAAGAAGTAACAATATTTTATTACCTGATTTCATGCATAATAATTTGGCTACAAATTACGAAATAAAAACAAACTTTGGAAATAAATAGTTTTAACCGGCATTAATGATAATTGGTGATTTAAAAAAATGTCGCTCTTACAGAGCTTTAATATGTTGTGTGCATATACACAGGGTTTCGCGATGCTACACCCTGTGCTAATATATTTCGGGCTTTC
>JANTGP010000056.1 GCA_024762835.1 Bacteroidota bacterium | reverse complement strand
TAAACTAATAATTATTAAATTTTTCATTGAAAAATAAAATCAGGTAGATGAAGAAAAATTCTAAGAGCACAGATATTATTAAAGTAGGATATGAATTATTTGATAAAAGAGGCTACAACGGAACAGGTATTAGCGATATAATTGCCAAAGCAGGTATCCCAAAAGGTTCATTCTACTACTACTTTAAGAACAAAGAAGAGTTTGCTCTAAACGTAATTGATTACTACTCTGCTGCTGTTATTTCTGATATTAATCAGAAATTACTGGATGAAAAATTTGACCCTCGTACTCGAATTCTTAATTTGTATTCGGAATATGTCTATTGCATAGAGAATAACATTGAAATTCCGTATAGCGATTTTGCCTGTAAGCTTGCTCAGGAAGTAGGTCATGCTTTACCCTCAATAAAGGAAGCATCAAATAATGTATTTTATTTAATACGTGATTCTCATATTAATTGTATTATAAAAGCCAAGGAACAAAAATATATAACTAATGAATTGGAAGCCGAAAAGCTAGCCGAGCTAATTATTTATGCATGGGAAGGCATAAATTTGCGGTCGAAAGGCAGTAATACAAACAAATGCTTAATAGACTTTATTTCAATGCTTGATAAAATAATTTTATAATTACCTGGCGTCAAATCATTACATATCTAAATGATAAATAACAAATTAGCCGATATTGCAGATTTCCTTAATGAGAAATACATCCGGTATAACACACCTGAATTTATTCTATCCGACCCAATTCAAATTCCACATCGTTTTACACTTAAAGAAGATATTGAGATTTCCGGCTTTCTGAGCTCAACAATTGCATGGGGACAACGCAAATCTATAATAAAGAACGCCGACCGCCTTGTATCATGGATGGATAACAGCCCCTATGATTTTATCAAAAATGCAAATGAAAATGATTTTGAAGTATTTAGTCAGTTCGTTCATCGCACTTTTAATGGACATGATTGTATTTTCTTTCTTAAATCTCTTCAAAATATTTACAAGAACCATAATGGATTGGAAGCTGTTTTTTCAAAACAAATAAAAGCAGGTGGAAGCATGAAAGATGCATTCATTTATTTTCGAAACATTTTTTTTGAAACAGAACATTTGAGCCGCTCAGAAAAGCATATTGCAAATGTTAATAAAAATTCTGCAGCTAAACGTCTTAACCTTTTTGTTATGTGGATGGTTAGACAAGATAACTCAGGGGTTCATTTCGGTTTGTGGAAAGATATCGCAACAAGTAAACTTTTCCTGCCATTGGACGTACATACAGCCAATGTAGGGAGGAAACTCAATTTGCTGAAAAGAAAGCAGAATGATTGGAAAGCCGTAGAAGAAATCACATCTGTCCTGAGACAATTAGACCCAAATGACCCATGTAAATACGACTTTGCCTTATTTGGGCTTGGTGTATTTGAAAAGTTTTAAAATCATTATATCATGCCAAACCAATGGTTTAGATTTAAGCAATTTACAATCCTTCAAGAAAAGTCGGCAATGAAAGTTGGAACTGACGGAGTTTTGCTTGGTGCATGGACAAATGCGGGCAATGCCCGAAATATATTGGATATAGGCAGCGGAACAGGAATAATTGCTTTGATGATGGCTCAAAGGTTTAGCTCAGACATTGTAGCAATTGAGATTGATAAAGATTCATTTGACGAAGCATGTTTAAATATAGAACAATCAAGATGGAAAGATCGTATAAGGCTTATACATGAACCGGTTCAGGATTTTGCAACCAACTGTAAAACAAAGTTTGATTGTATTGTAAGCAATCCACCCTACTTTGTCAATTCAATGAAATCTAATATAAAAAGCAGAAATACTGCACGACATACCGGTTCATTAAGTTTTTATGAATTGTTTCGAAATGTTTCAAAACTGCTATCTTCTGATGGAAGATTTTCGCTAATATTACCTTTTGACAAGAAAGATTCAATTATAGAAATAGCAAATAATGAAAAGTTATTTATTACAAAAGAGCTAATAGTAAAAGGGAATCATATACAAAAGCCAAAGCGTATTTTAATGGAGTTCAGTTTTATTAAGCAGGGTTTTAAAAGTGAGATATTGGTAATTGAAAACAATAAAAGACATGATTACACAAAAGAATACATTGAATTAACAAAGGATTTTTATCTTAAATTTTAGGTAAACCTATTGTCCCTTGCCTCTCACTACAATAAGAACGGTATAAATTAAAATTTTAAAATCAGTATATAAAGACATGTTTTCAATATAAATAATATCGTACTTAAGTCTTTCTACCATTTCTTCGACATTCTCGGCATAACCAAACTTAACTTGCCCCCATGAAGTAATACCGGGTCTGACTTTCTGTAAATGTACATAGTGAGGTGCAATAGGAAGAATCTTATCAATATAATATTGCCTTTCGGGACGAGGCCCAACCAAGGACATATCGCCTATTAATACATTATAAAACTGAGGAAATTCATCAAGCCTCATCTTTCTCATCATCAGACCGAAACGTGTAATTCTGCTATCGTTTTGATTAGATAAAGCAGGACCGTCTTTTTCAGCATCAACATACATTGAGCGAAACTTATATATGTTAAAAGGTTTTCCATACCGTCCTATTCTTTCGTGATAATAAAACACTGGCCCTTTAGAAGACATTTTAACACCTACAGCCAAAAAAGCATAGAGTGGTGATAAAATAATTAAGGCAAATGATGAGAATATTATGTCGATTATTCTCTTCAGGCTTTCTTCCCATGCCGGGAATAAAGCATGGGATATTTGAATCAGAGGTGTACCATAAATTGACGACATCTTTACTTTTCCTGTAAGAATATCGTACATATCAGGTAAGACCTTAACTACTACATTGAACTTTTCGAGCTTATTAATTATTCGACCTATCTCTTTATGCTCAACCGATTCGAGTGCAATAATTATTTCCTCAACCTTATTTTCTTTTATTACATCCTGAATATTATCAAGATTTCCCAAATGTTTTAAAAAATCACCTAAAAGAAACTTTTCTTTTTCTTGAACATTTACAAAACCAATAAACTTATTTCCTGCTGACTTCTTCTTTCCGGCTATCTCTTTGTATAGCTCAACTGCCTTTTTGTTACTTCCAACAAAAATTGAATTAAAACCAATCTCACGATTATGAATCTTATGATTTGTTCTACTGGTAATTATTAGTCTCGGGATATATGTTAACACAAAATGCAAGGCAAACAATACCGAAACCGAATAATAATAGTTTTTGTAATTGTGAACCCAGTCATCTAATATCAAGGTAAAGAATATGACAACAACACCAATAAAAGTCACAATCAAAGTGGATCCCAGCTCTTTAAGTCTCGATTTACGATAAATGTTTTTATAAAAGCCAGTTATATAATAAAGTAGCAACCATGCCAGTGGAATAATTATTATTGCCAGATAAAAATTATGGTTGAATTCAACAGGTATATCATAACCAAGCCTTTGAGGTTCTATAAATTTCTTTCTGTAAACAAAAAAGAGTGTCCATGCAAGCATCGCCGATAATGCATCGAAGAAGATATATTTTGCCGTTTGTAAGAATTTATTCACTTTTCAAAATTAACATTCAAAACTTATGTTTACAAAAAAGTATTTAAACCGGATTCCATTAAAAATGTAATAATCTCAGATTATCAAACAATATTACCGACCTGTCTGTACTATCTGTTTTATTAGCTTTAAAAAACACATAATACAAGCTGGCAGAATTATTCATACTCGAAAAATACGTCAAATCAATATAAATCTTTTTCCACTTGTCGGTTGGATTTAAATAAATAACAGGCTGTTCAAGAAACTGATTACTATTATTAATGTACAAACCAACAATGAATGAATTATTTATTTTATAGTCCATCTCGAGATACAATGGCGAACCGGCTGTTGGGAAATTATAATAATCTACTGTTTGTGCACGAAAAATATCATCACTGTCATTTAAAACAACTCTTGCTACATGAGAGCCGTTAACAATACTGTCACCAATTCCAACATTACTTGTTATCGATGTATCAATAGAAATACCTATATCTTCAAAGTTTTCTTCCCAATCAAAAATTGTTTCCTCTTTATAAGCTACAACAGGATTAATCAATAAAATACCTTCTGCATCCAAAGCCGTATCGATTGTATAATTTGTATAAAAAGGATAAGTTATTCTGCTTGCTGCTATCCCATTATTTTTTATTCCAGGCTTAATAATAATATCCGAATTTCCCGTATGTAAGACCGGTGCTAATGCAGGTAACTCAAAAACGCCAATAAAATCACCGTTTACATTTATCCAAGCATCAGTGATACTATGGTTATATGGCCCTTGACTACTAGAGCTTCCTTGTAATAAGAAAGTATCTATTTTAATATATGAAGGAATTTTTTCGTCAGGATTAATAAAATCGCATGATGTAAATAACAATACAAAAACAAATATTAAGCTTATATTCTGAAATTTAGATGATAGACCCATTAGAGCAAATTAATTAATAATACAGCGAAACAAAGATAGAAAAATGCAGCTTATACAAAATTCTAAAATGAATTAGATGTATTACGCATACTATCCAATATTTGTTGTGCAAGCAAAATGGCATTGTACCCATCTTCAATCGTTACTACAGCCCTTTTCGAGTTAATGACCGAATTAAGAAAAGATTTCAGCTCCTCTTCAATGGCGTTAGAATTTACAATTTCAGGTTTCTCAATTGATATTTTACCATTCTTTAAATCATCTTTATTATGACCGTTTACTCTGTATATCTCTGTATTTTTATTCAGGAAGTCGAGCATAATATATGCATCGGGTTGAAAGATTCTAGTTTTTCTCATGTTATTGGTGGATATTCTGCTTGCAGTTAGATTTGCCACACAACCATTATTAAACTCAAGGCGGGCATTGGCAATATCCGGAGTATCGCTAACAACAGCAACACCACTTGCACTAACTCTCTTTAATGGCGAATTTACCAAACTCAAAACCACATCAATATCATGAATCATTAAATCAGTTACAACTGAAACATCTGTCCCCCTGCTATTATATTGTGCCAACCGGTGCGATTCAATAAACATAGGGTTATTTATCTTGGTCTTTGCTGCAACAAGGGCAGGATTAAATCGCTCGACATGCCCCACTTGAATAATTAAACCTGCTTCGTTGTTTAAGTTTACAAGTTCCAAAGCTTCGTCAACAGAATAGGATATTGGTTTTTCAATAAATACATGTTTTGAACTTTTAATAGCATCAACAGCACAATTAAAATGAGTAGTTGTAGGTGTTACAATATCAATTGCATCAACCTCGCTTAATAAATCTTTTGAAGAAGAATAAGCCTTTACTCCATATTCTTTTATTGCTTCTTGAACTTTTGATTTATCAGGGTCATAAATTCCTACAAGCTCAAAGCCTTCAATATTCATGAGTAGCTTAATATGGATTTTACCCAAATAACCCGCTCCTAAAACTCCAATTTTAATCATAAAGTAAAAGTGTTTCTGCAAAAATAAGTCTTTAAGCTTGTCATTATAAGTGAGCCCAAGGAAGTTATTAACTAAATAAGGTTGAAAACACATTAATTCATAATTATGAATTGTGAATTATCAATTAAGGGAACTTCTAAAAATTCCTTACAAAAAACTACTGAGATATTCTGCATCAAAATTAAAGGGACTTAAGATAATCCAATAAAAATTGTACTGGAATGCTTTTCTTGTACTTTTGTAAAATAAAAATTCAATAAATGGTAGATACTTTAAGAGATAAAGGATTAAGAAAAAAACTCGTTGATTCACTTCGAAATAAGGGAATTGAAGATGTTAGGGTTCTTAATGCATTAAACAAAGTACCACGTCATTTCTTTATGGATAGTAGCTTTAAATCCTTTGCTTATAGTGATAAAGCTTTTCCTATTGCATCAGGGCAAACAATCTCTCAACCATATACAGTTGCTTTTCAAACAAAATTATTAGAGGTAAAATCAGGAGACAAAATACTAGAAATTGGAACAGGCTCAGGCTATCAATGTGCTATTCTGCTTGAGATGGGTGCACGAGTTTATTCAATTGAACGACACAGAGAGCTCTTTATTAATGCGGGTGAATTACTTAGAAAGATGAAGTATAATCCTCATCTTTTCTGGGGTGACGGATATTTAGGAAAACCATCATACGCTCCTTTTGATAAAATATTAATTACTGCCGGTGCTACTTTTGTTCCAGAAACTTTAAAAGAACAAATTAAAGCCGGTGGTGTTATTGTTGCACCTGTAGGTAACGAGAAAACCCAAGTAATGACCAGACTAACTAAATTGGAAGATGAGAATTTTAAAACTGAAGAATTTGGTTATTTCTCTTTTGTTCCATTTATAAAAGGGCAACAATAATAAGTGAATGTATATTAATAAGAAACTAAAATGATTAAAATAAAACGACTGGTATTCAACAACTTTCAAGTTAACACATATATCCTATATAATGATAAAGGCAATTGTATTATTATAGATCCGGGTTGCAGCAACGATAGTGAGAACAAGACTTTATCGGATTTTATTTCCTGTAACAATTTAAAGCCCTCTCGCCTACTGCTCACCCACGGGCACATCGACCATATTCTGGGTGCTTCGTTTGTAATTAAGCAATACGATCTTCCTCTTGAAGTGCACAAAGAAGATTTACATATGATAGAATTATCACCTGCATATGCCGGTAACTTTGGTTTGACCATAAATATCCCAAAACGCATAGAGGCTAGTCTTGCAGAAGGTGATACAATCAAGTTCGATGACTCAGAGATAAAAATAATTCACATTCCCGGACATTCACCGGGTAGCGTTGCTTTTTATTCTGCAGAAGAAAAGTTTATTATTGTAGGCGATGTATTGTTTAAAGGAAGTATAGGACGAACTGATTTACCCGGAGGTAATTATGATGTACTTATGGAAAGTATAGGCACAAAGTTAATGACTCTTAACGAAGATACTACTGTATTTAGTGGTCATATGGGCGAAACAACAATAGGAATTGAAAAACGCTCAAACCCTTTTATTACTGATTATTTTGGAACTTATTAAAATATGTTGATATGAATTTTGAAAATTTATTTCCTGTTAAAGAATGGTTATCTGTTTTTAATTTAAGCAATAGCCAGGAGATATGGTTAAGGATGTTAATATTAGTTGCAATAGCAACAATATTAGCGATTATAGCCGATTATCTTACAAAAAAGATTTTGTTAAATACTTTAAGCAGAATTATTAAGAAAAGTAAAACAAAGTGGGATGATATTCTTTTAGAGAAGAGGGTCTTTAACCGGCTGGCACATTTAGCACCTGCATTTGTAATATATGTTTTTGCTGAAGTTATGTTCTCTGATTTTCATGACATTATTGCACAAGTCTTAATGTCACTAATAGAGGTTTACATTATTATTCTTATTGTTCAAGCAATAAATTCATTATTGAATGGGGCAAAAGAAATATATGATTCTTTGCCTATTTCCCGAAACCGTCCAATAACAGGCTATATTCAATTAATTAAGATATTACTGTATTTCATTGCAGGTATAATTATTCTTTCGGTTGTGCTAAATATCAAAATAATGGTATTTATTACCGGCTTAGGTGCAGTAGCTGCTATTCTCTTATTAATATTTAAAGATACAATTTTAGGTTTTGTTGCAAGTATTCAGTTATCGGAAAATGATATGGTTAAGCCCGGTGATTGGATATCAATGCCCAAATTTGAAGCAGACGGAACTGTATTAGAGGTTACACTCAATACGGTAAAAGTACAAAACTGGAATAAGACTATTAGTACAATTCCAACTTATGCTCTTGTATCAGAGTCGTTTCAGAATTGGAAAGGAATGGAAAAGTCAGGTGGAAGAAGGATAAAACGCTCTTTACTCATTGATATGAAAAGTATTAAGTTCTGTGACGAAAAGATGTTGAATAAACTAGAGCAAATAAAGCTTTTGTCAGATTATATTAAAGATAAACGCAAAGTAATTGATAATGCTGAATCGTTGGATAATAATCCTGAGATTATTAAAGCAAATAAACGTTTGTTAACTAATATTGGAACATTTAGGAAATATATTGAGTATTATTTACACAATAATCCAAAAATTCACGAAGATATGACCTTTTTGGTTCGTCAGCTACAACCCACAGAAAAAGGGTTACCAATTGAAATTTATGTTTTCAGTACCGACCAGGATTGGGTAAAATATGAAGCTGTTCAGTCAGATATTTTTGACCATTTACTTGCAATTATTTCTGAATTTGACTTGAGGATATTTCAAAATCCCAGCGGATATGATTTTAATAAAGCATTCAGACAATAAATAAAAAAGGCTGCTACTTGATTGTAACAGCTTTTTTATTTAATGTATATTCCTATTTTGCGTCTTTATCAAAGTGCACGTCCATTTGTGGAAATGGAATACTAATACCTGCTTTATCCAATGCTTCTTTACCATGTTCATAAACATCGAAATAAACTGCCCAATAGTTTGCCGGTGCAGAATATGCTCTTACAGCAAGATTAATTGAGTTGTCGCCAAGTTCTGCAACTCCAACAAATGGTGCCGGCTCTTTTAGTACATCGCTATGATTCTGCATTACGGCCATTAAAACTTTTCGGGCTGTTTTAATATCCGAATCATAGGAAATACCAAAACTCATATCCACCCTAATTAATCCTTCGGTAGTATAATTAGTAATATTTCCATTGGATATTGCCCCATTTGGAATAATTACCGTTTTATTCTCAGGTGTCAACAGAATAGTAACAAAAATCTGTATTTCTTTAACAACACCTAAAGTTCCCTGAGCCTCTATTAAATCGCCAACCTTATAAGGTTTGAAAAGTAAAATTAAAACACCACCTGCAAAATTCGCCAATGTACCCTGCAAAGCTAATCCAACAGCCAATCCGGCTGCTCCAATAATTGCAATAAAAGAGGTAGTTTCTATTCCAACCATTCCGGCAACACTAATAAAAAGCAAAACCTTTAGAGTAATTGAAAATAAACTTAATAAAAAACCTCTTAGCGAAACATCAACATTCCTTTTGTCCATTATTTTTGAGGTAATCTTCATTACTTTCTTAATAATAAACAAACCAATAATAAGGACAACAATAGCTAGTAAAAGGCTTGGTCCATACAGAAAAATCAAATCAACTCCTTTATCTAAATATACTTGAACACTATCCATAGTAAAATTTTTTAGTTAATAAATATTTGTTGGCCCAATTTAAGAAATATTTTCATATTAAAAAAAGCATATTATAATAAGTATAAAAGGCTAAATTTTAAATCATTGAATAATATATTCTATCAATTATAGAGACTGTGGCATATTTTAGCCGCAATTTTAACTTTGAGTAGCAAAAAAAAGAGAAACCGAAGTTTCTCTTTTCTTAATTCATTAATATCAGAATAATTTATTCCCTTGCAGCTTTTACATCGTCAACAGTAACTGTTCCACCATTGTTTCCCCAGCTGTTTAGGATGTAATTTACAACATCAGCCACTTCCTGGTCGGTTAAATCAACAACAGTCATAGCACCACCCGGATACTCGACACCATTAACAGTAATAGGTGTTTTTGAGCCATAGATTGTTTGCTTAATAGCACGAGTTTTGTCAGCTAATAAATAATCAGCATTAGCTAAAGGAGGGAAAGCCGGAGCTACTCCTTCACCTGTGAGCTGGTGACAAGTTGAACAAATGCCTTTTCCTGTGTAAATTGCTTCACCTGCACTATAATCAGCTGCTTCTGCAACATCATTAGCTTCTGGTGCAGCTTGCTCTTGAGCTTCTTCTTTAACAGCAGTTGAATCATCAGCTTTTTTTGTTCCCTCTCCACCGCATGACATAAGAAACAATAAGCTTAAGGCTGTGAATAAAATAGATAACTTTTTCATAGTAATATAGTTTAATTTGTTAATAAATAAATCCTTACATTTTGTGAACCTGTTCAGTTTTAACTTCAAGTTTTTTGTCGGGTGGTGACAGAAAATGAATTCCCAACCCCATTCCTTTCAATATGAACCAAATTCCCAACAAAATTACAAAAAACGGAACAACTTTACGAATTTTTCTTTTTAGTTTTCCGGTAAATAGATTTCCTGCAAGCGACAAGCTCAACATTATGGGTATTGTTCCAAGTCCAAAAACTGCCATATACATTGCTCCTGCAAATGCACTTCCGGCTGCCAATGACATGCCAATTGCAACATACACAGGTCCGCATGGCAATAAGCCATTAAGTAAGCCAATATAAAACAAAGCTTTGTATGATTGTTTCCCGAACAATAATCCCAGCTTTGCCTTAATGCCACCAACAATAGAATAAAGGGGTGATTTTGCAATCATCTTATCAAGAAACAAAGGAAATAAAGCTGACAGTATCATTAATGCACCAACAATAATTGCTAACCATTGCTGAAAACCTGCAATTACAAATCCTTGACCAAGTAAACCGAACAAAGCACCTAGAACAGAGTAAGTAATAACTCGTCCAAAATTATAAACTAAGGCTGCCATGGTTTTATCCAGCCAGCGTAAATTATGTAAGGGTAATGAGATTGCAATTGGCCCGCACATTCCAATACAATGAAAACCGGTAAGAAGACCAAATATTAAAGCAGCGTAAAAAAGTTCCATGTTATTTACTTAATGTAAAGCTCAAACTCTTGATAATAATCCTTAGAATGATACTGCCAATTTATTTTAACAATATAGCTACCTTTAAGAAGTTCGGAAGTCTCATATATCTGTTCACCGTCACTTGATAATTCCAATGCTATAATCTCGTCATCTTCAAAATCCGATGGTCTGTAAAATTGCACCTCACCCTCAACATCTGCAAAAACGAAATCGTCAGGAAAACTAATAATAAACTTTTCTTCATTATATTTAAAAGAAGGTTTATTTGTTAAGTTCAGAGTATTACTTTTCCTGTTTATCATCTGTTGATAATCAATCTCAAGTGGATAATAATCTTTGTTAACAAGATTTATCTTATGCTGGAAAGTAATATATACAAGAGTTCCCATTCCAGTCAGGAACAATATAATTACAATTAATATAGAATAACCCCAGTTTATTTTCATGATACAAAATGATTCCTTAAATAAGAATGTAAAGAAACAAACAATAATTATACATTTGAATAGATTTTATTAAATACTCAATCTAAATAACAATAACTATTTAGGTTGAGGGCCAACAAATGTAAGTTCATATTCTTCAATTTTTTTGTTATCGACAAATACGCCTAATTTAATTGGCAGCTCACCAACAACATCTTCCTTTTTTAAATATACGAATAGAACTCCTTCAGATGATGAGCTTTCCAATACATTTAAGCTACCACCTGCAATTTCAACCTTCCCTTCATGAGACAATAATCTGACATCAATTGGCAAGTCATTCCTGGTTTTGTTTATCACCTTAATATTATACAAATTACTTATCATTCCATCATCTTGCTCCTGATAGATTAAACCCGGTGTTCGTAGAATGGTAGTCTCAATTTCAGTACGGCTAAACAGAAGAAAAACAAGAAACGAGAATAAAAGAATCAATACGGTAAAATAAGCTATTAGCCTGACATTAAGTTTAAGCTTTGTTCCTGTTGCAATTCCTTTTGCTGAATCATATCTAATAAGCCCTTTGGGTAATCCCACACGTTCCATTGTCTGGTCGCAAGCATCAATACATGCAGTACAATTAACACACTCGAGTTGAGTACCATTCCTAATGTCAATTGCAGTTGGACATACCTCAACACATTGTCGGCAATCTATGCAATCACCTTTACCGGCTTCTTCCCTATTCTCATTCTTTCTGTAAGAACCTCTTGGCTCACCCCTTTTATAATCATAGGATACAACAATTGAGTTTGAATCAAGCAATACCCCTTGCAATCTGCCGTAAGGACAAAGTATTGTACATACTTGTTCTCTAAACCAGCTATAAATGAATAGAATAATTCCGCTTAGTACCAACATTCCGATAAATGCCGACATATGCTCCGAAACTGGTTCTTGCATCATTCTAAACAACTTATCAACGCTAATTACCCATGCAAATAACGTATTGGCTATCAACAAAGACAATAAAGTGAATATCAGCAGTTTAAGTGTTCGTTTCCAAATCTTTTCAAAATTCCATTTTTGGTTTTTCAACTTACGTTGTTTTGCAGCACTTCCATCAATAAGATATTCAACCTTCCTGAAAAGCATCTCCATTAATACTGTTTGCGGACAAGCCCAGCCACACCACAACCTGCCTAATGCAACTGTAAAAACTACAATAAAAACCATAAAGGTAATC
Source organism: Bacteroidota bacterium (assembly GCA_024762835.1). Taxonomy (GTDB): domain Bacteria; phylum Bacteroidota; class Bacteroidia; order Bacteroidales; family M50B96; genus JANTGP01. Next base: position 3,979 of record JANTGP010000056.1, on the reverse strand, counting down.
ATCATTATTGCAAAGAGATAAGTATCCTGAGGCCAAAAGATATTTCCAAAAATTATAAACCTTCTCTCAATGATATTGATTAAAATAAGTGGTTCACCATTTAATTTCACAAAAGGCATAATAAAAAAGAATGCAAGTAAAGTCCATGCAACAATAACCCTATATTTATGAAGACGACCTTTGGGTTTCTTTGGGAATACATAGGCTCTGTTTCCATCAGTATTTATTGTTGCAATGCTATCCCGAAACGATTCGTCCATTTTGATTTCCTTCTTTGTCATTTTAAGTATTATTATTTAGATTGGTGAGTTTGGAACATAATATCAATAATTTAATGCTTAGACTCAACTTAGCAATTAATACTGATTTATGTAGATTTAATAAAAGAAATAGCTATGACTTAATTAAGTCATAGCTATTCAAAACATATATATTTATATTTTAGTTAACGAGTACACCTTGTGGGTCTTTTGGATTTTCAGGATTTGAGCCCTTTAATTTTAGCAATACAAAACTAGAAAGCTGCAAAATTTTATCATCAGAAAGTTGTCCCTTAAATGGTGTCATTCCTTTTGTAGGAACACCGTTCTTCACTACATTAAAAACACTTTTTACATCGGCTCCGTGCAACCAATAATTATCAGTAAGATTCGGGCCAATAGCATTACCTTCGCCATGCTTACCATGACATGCAGTACAACCTTTTTCTGTAAATAAGGCTTCGCCCGCAGCTATGCTGGCTTCATCATTTAAAAGAACAATCTCAATTGTCTTAACATTTTTACTGATATCCTTTTCGGCCTGTTTCATTTCATTCAGGTACTCTGCCTCTTGCAAATCACCGGCACCCGACACATGATAATAAATCCAATATATTATTGATATACCAACAGTAATATAAAACATATACATCAACCATGGTGGTGGCGGATTATTTAATTCCTTTATGCCGTCAAACTCATGTTCCATCGGCTTACCATCATATTTTACCTCTTCTGTGTTATTTTTACTCATGATGAAAATATTTTAAAAATTAACTTTTATCTGTTTTATCAGTAATATCATTATCCAAAGGTAAATCACCCATATCATTTACAAAACCACTATCAAGACCATATAAATAATATAGTAGGGTGATAAAGAACGAGAAGAATAATATTATTCCTATAATAGGAAATATCTCTACTCCGTCAATTTCGTTCAAATAATGTATTACTATTTTCATATTACAATAAATTATTCATAAAGTTCGCCTTGTGGATCTTTTGCACCATCAGGATTTGAACCTTGAATACTAATTATATAAGCTGTTACTTGCAACATCTGATCTTCAGAAAGCTGCTTTTTCCATGATTGCATTCCTTTTGCAGGAACGCCATCAGCAATTACAGTATAAATGTCGCTATTGCTACCTCCATTAAGCCAATATTTATCGCTTAAGTTTGGACCAACAGCATTTCCCTGACCTTTAGCACCGTGACAAGCAACACAATTTTTATTAAACACTTCTGAACCTGAGGCGATACTTGAATCATCAGCAGGAACATCTACATTAAGAGTTGTAGCCTCAACAACTACATCCTCTTTTGCAGGAGCAGGAGGTGTAATATCTCTACCCAAGCGCTCTAAATATGCTATTAAGGCAACAATTTCTTTTGAGGGTTCAATATTTATCCCCGAAGTTCTCAATTCATCGCTTATACCCTTAGCTTGCTGCAATAAGTCATCATTAGCTTTAGTATCATAACCATCAGGATATGGGACACCAAGTTTCTGCATTACTCTGATTTTGCCGGCAGTCAAGTCCAAATCAATATCTTTTTCGGCAAGCCATGGATACTTCGGCATTATTGATTGAATATTCATTTTTTGAGGATCCATTAAATGATTATAGTGCCATGAAACAGATTTATACATTGGACCGGAAACAACTCCTTCTCTCTGTAAATCAGGGCCTGTTCGTCGAGAACCCCATAAAAACGGATGGTCGTAAACGAACTCACCGGCTTTTGAATACTCGCCATAACGAACTGTTTCAGAGCGGAACGGCCTTACCATTTGTGAGTGACAACTTACACATCCCTCAGATATATAAACATCACGACCTTGCAGCTCAAGTGGTGTATATGGTTTTACATTCTCTATTGTCGGTATATTTGATTTAACCAATATCATAGGGATAATTTCAACAGCACCACCAACTAATATAACTACTAATGCCCAAATAGTAAAAGCAACTGGCTTTCTTTCCAGCCATTCATGTGATTTCTCACCGAATATACGTTTCTTAGGTTGAGACTCAAGAGCCGGTGCTGAAGTTTCTTCATTATCTACAAAGGAACCTGCTTTGGCTGTTTTAACTAAGTTATATACCATCATAATAGCACCAATTAAATAAAGAGTACCACCAAATACTCTGGTATAATACATTGGCATTATCTGAGTTACCGTTTCAAGGAAGTTAGGATAAGCAAGGAATCCATCAGCTGTAAATTCTTTCCACATTAAACTTTGTGTAATAGCTGCCCAATACAATGGTACAACATAGAATAACATTCCTAAGGTAGCAATCCAGAAATGTGCATTAGCCAGTTTTTCTGAATACAATTTAGTTTTCCATAATTTAGGATATAGCCAGTATAGCATACCAAAGGTAAGGAAACCATTCCAGCCAAGTACACCAATATGCACGTGAGCAATTGTCCAATCGGTAAAGTGACTAATAGCATTTACATTTTTCAATGATAACATTGGACCTTCGAAAGTAGACATACCATACGCTGTAACAGCAACTACCATAAACTTCAATAAAGCTGAATCTCGCACTTTATCCCAAGCACCTCTCAAAGTAAGCAAGCCATTAACCATACCTCCCCACGAAGGTGCCAGGAGCATTAATGAGAAAACAACACCCAGAGTTTGAGCCCAATCAGGTAATGATTGATATAAAAGATGATGAGGCCCTGCCCAAATATAAAGGAATATAAGAGCCCAGAAGTGTAATATCGATAAACGATAAGAATAGATCGGACGGTTGGCTGCTTTAGGAAGAAAATAATACATTAAACCTAAAAATGGTGTTGTAAGGAAGAATGCAACAGCATTATGTCCATACCACCACTGAACCAGTGCATCTTGCACTCCTGCAAAGGCTGAGTAAGATTTAAATAGTGAAACGGGAAGCTCAAATGAATTTACAACATGAAGAACAGCTACAGTAACAAATGTGGCAATATAAAACCAGATTGCTACATATAAATGTTTTACACGTCGCTTAATCATTGTTCCTGTCATGTTCCAACCAAAGATAACCCAAACAATTGTTATCAAAATGTCAATTGGCCATTCAAGTTCAGCATACTCTTTTGAGGTTGTTATACCTAAAACTAGAGTAAGTGCAGCAGCAACAATTATTAATTGCCAGCCCCAAAAATGGATCTTACTTAAAAGATCACTAAACATCCTTGTCTTCAGCAAACGCTGCATTGAATAATATACACCCGTAAATATTGCATTACCAACAAATGCAAAAATAGCTGCATTGGTATGCAAAGGACGTAACCTACCAAAACTGGTAAATTCAATTCCAAAGTTTAACGAAGGGAAGGATAATTGTAAAGCTATTAACAAACCTACAATGAAGGCAACAATCCCCCATGTAATTGTTGCGTAAGCAAAATACTTTACAATCTTGTTGTCATACGAAAAGTTTTGATGTTCCATACTAAAAATTTATAGATTAAGATTGGTTTTCAATAATTTCTACTTTATCACTATCTGCTTTTGATTCTTTTTCTTCGGGAAGATCATCATCAAACAACATCCTTATTGATGGTGTATAGTCATCTTCAAACTGACCACTTCTTACAGCCCAAAAAAAGGCAAATAAAAAGCCAACAGCAACAATTAAACTTATGATAATCAAGATAAATAATACACTCATTCCCCAAATAAGTATTTTAATACTATAATACAAAGA
>JANTGP010000055.1 GCA_024762835.1 Bacteroidota bacterium | reverse complement strand
ATTAAAAAAATATAAAATGTAATTATTAGCTTGTAGGAAGGAATAAATAGGTAAATGGTTGCGTCAATTACTAATCTTTTTCAACTTTTATATGCGACCAGTTCTCGCCTCTCTTGATTCTTGAAACTTGCATCTCACTAATTGCAAATAACCTTGCAATTACATTCTGTTTAATTCCATTTGCCAACATAGTTTTTAGTACTCTGACATCATCTTCGGTAAGTTTTGAGTTAGTAACAATAGTATCAGAGTTCTTTCTTGTCTCTTTAAACTTAAGTTTCATCCTGTCGTAACTCTCACGCTTAGTCACCCATTGCAGGTTCTTGTAATAATTGTTTGACTTATTCCAATCTTTATGAATTACAACAGTCTGGTCTTCACTCTCTTTAGGTACAAAGTATTTTGCAGTTAGTTTATGTACACAAAATTGTTCCTTCTTACCATTGATTTTTACGCCAATAACAAGAAATCCTTTAACATTAGCACATTTAAGAATTTTACTTTTACCGGTTGATAATACGAAACTTTTTACTCTACCATAATTACTTATCTCATATGGTCTATCAGTAAATTCCAGAGGTTTCCAAACCTCATCATCTATTTTTCTTAATCTTTGAGTCATTTATTAAAATTTTAATTACAAAATGATTTTATTCTGTAACATAAAAAATAAAACTCCCAGACTTCATTAGCAATTGTTGCAAAGGTAACTCTTTTTACTTTTTAAAACAAGAGTCAAAAAAAAAGCAATCAGACATTACAAATTAATAATAAATATGAAGAGCTTTGTAACAGCTATTTTTTATCTGCTTTTGGGTTATACAGGTCTTCTCGTGCCTTATAGTGCCATTTGGTTTTTTTTATTTTTGATTTCGGGTTTCTAACATCAACGTCCATTTCATTAATCCATTTTCCTTTCTTAAAATATAGTCCCTCATAAGTCCAGTCGGGACCATAATACTGATAGTTACCCTTTAAATGAGAGCTACTTGGTGAAAGATGATCAAAAATTATCATTTTATTTTTCTTATCATAATGTAAAGTCATTTTTGCTTTTTGACTATAACTGAAAATTACTCTCTTTTTTTTCACTTTTCGTGAGTTTGGATTGTCCGTTTTATTCATATAAAACATTCCGTAACCAAAATGAGGTTTCCCTGACATTGAAAAATATAATACATCAATAATCTTTCGTGTAATTAAATCGCTGTATCCGTCCCAGCCTAGTAATGTATAGTATTTGCGGTGACCGGACTCTGTTTCAATAATCTTATAATAAAGTGCTCCATACCAATTGGTATTATCCAAGGATTGCTTTTCGGGCATTGAGATATTATCTGATTTATCAATTAAGGGATAAATAAGATACTCCTTCTTTGACTTGCTATAATACTGAATAAAGCCAAAGTAAGTATTTGATTTATCGGCAAAAGCAATATTCCAACTATATATTCTTAATTGTCCGTCGGGCGATTTTATTTTACCAATTCTTGTTAAAGAATCAAAAGGATATTCAAACGAGGCATCATTATATAGCATATACTCAAAAATATCTAACACCTGTCTATTCAATTCCATCTTTAAACTGTCATCAGTTGAATAATAAATATTATCAAACAATATCTTCAGGTTTTCTTCGTCATCGGCTACTTGAGCCAAATCCTGTGATAACATAACATTTGAAATACCAAAGAATAAGAGAATTTGAAAAATAATGATGCAATATTTAAACGGACTTTTGAAACTCATAAATTAACTTTTAGTAATACTTTCGCAAAGAATTAAATAAAATACGAATAAAACATAATTATTATTGTAAAAATTCAATTGTTATTAAGATTGTTATTCATTCGTTATAAAGTTTAAGATATCTATTTATTTTTTACTTACCTTTGAGTATTGAAATATATAAACTAAATTAATATGACTAAAATAGGAAATTCTGAATTGATAATAACAGATAAAGGTGCAATTTACCATATAAACCTACGACCTGAACAAATTGCCGATACAATTATATTAGTAGGCGACCAGGACAGAGTTCCAGTTGTTTCGTCGCATTTTGATGAGATAGAATACAAGGAACAACACAGAGAGTTTCGCACACACACAGGGTATTACAAGGGGAAAAGATTAAGTGTTGTTTCAACCGGAATTGGCACCGATAATATTGATATAGTAATAAACGAGATTGATGCTCTTGTAAATATTGATTTTGAAACACGCACTCCAAAAGCAGATTTGAAAAGTTTAAACTTTATTAGGCTTGGTACATCAGGTGCAATACAAGCTAATATTCCTGTTGGCAGTATGCTGATTTCTGAAATGACAATTGGCTTTGACGGCTTATTAAATTTTTATGCAAACAGAGAGAAAATTACAGAACCCGATATCGAAGAAGCATTTATTAAACATACAAACTGGAATGATACACTAGCCAGTCCATACTTTACAAAAGTATCCGAAAGTTTATTTAATAAGCTTAAATCGAACTTTATAGCTGGCTTAACAATTTCTGCCCCCGGCTTTTTTGGTCCACAAGGCAGAGTTCTTAGAATACCATTAGCAGATAAAGATATCAATAAGAAGATTGAGAGTTTTGAATATAAAGGAAAACATATTACTAATTTCGAGATGGAAAGCTCAGCCATTTACGGGCTATCAAAACATCTGGGACACAAGGCAGCAACTGTTTGTGCAATTATAGCCAACAGAATAACAAAAGATTATGACTCATCATATCAGGAAACTGTGAAAAAGATGATTGTTGCAACTCTTGATTCTCTTGTAAATGAATAATAACCGCTTTAAGACTTAATGGATAAAAAGAAGATAATATCATTTATTAAATTGCTTGATGACCCTGACCCGGAAATCTTCGAAGCAATTCGAAGTAAATTTATCTCATTAGGTATTGATGTAATCCCCGAACTCGAAAAGGTTTGGGAGGGTGAATTGAATGAACTTCTTCAAACAAGAGTAGAGGATATTATTCATACTATACAATTTAACTATACAAAAAAAGAGCTTGGCAATTGGCTTGTTGAAGAAAACAACAATTTGCTGAAGGGTGTTTACTGGATTGCCAAGTATCAGTTTCCCGACATTGATTACTCAGATATTAATGCTACTATCGAGCAAGTAAAGTATGATGTTTGGCTTGAGCTTAATGATAATCATACTGCGCTTGAGAAAGTAAAAATCCTGAACCATATTATTTTTGATGTTCATAAGTTTTCAGGTAATATCTCTAATTATTATTCACCCCGTAATTCGTATATTAACCAAGTACTAGAATTAAAAAAGGGCAATCCTATTTCTCTTTCAATAGTTTATCTTGAAATTGCCAAAAGGCTGGATCTTCCTATTTATGGTGTTAATCTACCTAAGAATTTTATTCTTTGTTATGTTGACAAGCTTGCTAAAACAAAAATAACAGATGATAAGGATGAGTCCGTACTGTTTTACATTAACGCCTTTAACAGAGGAACAGTATTCGGGAGGCAGGAAATTGACTATTACATAAAACAGCAAAAATTAAAAGCTCAGAAGTCTTTTTATATGCCCTGTAATAATATCGATATTGTTAGAAGAGTCATTCTTAACTTAATCGTATCTTACGAAAAATCAGGAAATTCAGATAAAATAATTGAATTACAGGAATTGCTTAATATCTTAAAATAGATTTATTAAACTTAATCATTTTAAGTGCAGTTACAGCAGCCTCGTCGCCTTTATTACCATGCTTCCCTCCTGCCCTGTCTAATGCTTGCTGCATTGTTCCGGTAGTTAGAACACCAAATATAACAGGTTTCTTTCCTTCAATATTCAAATCGGTTATTCCTTGGCTTATACCTTGGCAAATAAAATCGAAATGACGAGTCTCTCCTTGAATAACACAACCCAAAACTATAATGGCATCAAGACTATCATCATTAAGCATAAGCTTAGCTGCAAAACTCAACTCAAAAGTACCGGGAACATAATCTATCCTTATGTTCTCTTTCTTTACTCCATTTATTTCCAATGTACTAACTGCAGCTTCTAACAGAGCATTTGTAATTGTTGGATTCCATTCGGCAACAGCAATACCAACCGAATAATTATCACCGCGAGGTATTGAAGCTGCATCATGAGCTGACAAATTTGTTTTCTTTGCTATCATAAAGAAGTATTTTAAAAACCTTTTTATAGTCAATAAAAGGATACTCTGGCTATAATCTAACTTTAGTTATTTTCATAATATAAAACAATTGAACAAGCTCAAATAAAAAAATCCCTATAGAAGGGATTCTTTCATTATTTTTCAAGAAAAGATTTTATAAATTAATTTCTGCTCTTTCAATATACTTGTCAATATATCTGCCTTCGTTTGATTTTCCATATTTACTCTTGATTGTTTTATAAATATCAAGAGCATCGGCGTAATTACCTTTATCTTCATATAACATTCCAGCTTTCATCAAATATAAAGGTGCAGAAAAATCATTCTCAATATTACCGGCTTTCTCATAATAAGAAATAGCCTCATCGTAATCGCCATTCTGAGAATATGCATCACCAAGAGCACCGTATGCCATAGGCATAATCATTTCATCGTCTACATCAAATGACTTGAGATACTCAATTGCACTATCATAATCGCCTAACTGCAAGTAGCATATTCCAGAATAATAATTTGCAAGATTAGCGGCTTTAGTCATTCCATATTCATCAATAATATTTAAAAAGCCAAAAGCATTCTCATCGCCATTTAATGCTAAATTAAATGAATCTGCTTCAAAATACTGCTCAGCCTGAAACATTTCCGATAAGGCTTCCTTTTCTTTAGGCTTGATATATAGTCTGGTAAAAGCCAAATATAGTATTGCAATCAATACAATAGCTCCAATTATTATTGACAAACTTTTTTGATTGTCTTCGATGTATTGTTCGGTTCTACTTAAAGCGCCCTCTACAACTTCAAAATTTTGTTCTCCTGAATCTTTTTTCTTCTTAACCATATTATTAGCTTATCTCTGTAATAAAATTTTGGCAAATGTAATCGTTTTAAATATAATTTAAAATAATTATCTGCAATTTTTCACCTTAGCTAAGTTGTTGATTATTCACACATTCCTACAAATAGCACATATTCATTAAAAAGATACAAATCTAAAAGAAGCAAATAGATAAGATTTATGGTCGGCTTATTGGAGATTTAACGAAACATCGAATTCATTTTTGTTTATTTCGGATGCTTTTTATTAATAACTTTGCAGGCAAAAATAAATTGGTTTAAAATGCAACTACAACAAATATCATTAATAAACTTTAAGAATTATCATCAAGCAGATTTAAGCTTCTCACCAAAAATCAACTGCTTTGTTGGTAATAATGGGGTTGGAAAAACAAATCTCTTAGATGCATTTTATTATTTATCGTTTTGCAAGAGCCACTTTAATTCAATTGACAGTCAGAATATTAAAAAAGGACAGGATTTTTTTGTCATACATGGAACTTACAAACGTAATGAATCTGACGAAGATATTTATTGCGGATTAAAAAAAGGTCAGAAAAAACAATTCAAAAGAAACAAGAAAGAATACTCACGACTTGCCGACCATATTGGTTTTATTCCTCTTGTCATGAAATCACCTGCCGATACTGATTTCATTTATAGCGGAAGCGATGAGAGAAGAAAGTTTATCGATAGTGTAATTTCCCAGTTTGACAAAGACTACTTAAACGACCTGTTGAAATATAACCGTACTCTCAGCCAAAGGAATAAATTACTTAAAGATTCATTTAAAAGAAATATTAATCATGAAGATATAAGTATTTACGACGAACAATTACATGTATACGGAACAAGAATTTACAACAAACGAAAACAATTTACATCTGATATTCTTCCTATATTTCGTAAATTTTACGAACAAATATCTATTGGCAACGAGAAAGTTGAGCTCGAATATGTTTCGCAACTTTCCGGACAATCGCTTAATCAGCTCTTGTCAGACTCTGTTGAAAAAGACAAAATTCTACAGTATACAACCAAAGGTATTCATAAAGATGATTTGATTATGAGCTTGCAGAAGCAATCATTAAAAAAGTTTGGTTCGCAAGGCCAACAAAAGACATTCTTAATTGCTTTAAAATTTGCTCAATACGATTATATCACAAAGGAAACCGGACTGAAACCAATCCTTTTATTAGATGATATATTCGATAAGCTTGACAGAGAAAGGGTACAGCAGATAATAAAACTTGTGACAAAAAATCATTTCGGGCAAATCTTCATAACAGATACAAGTCACGATAGATTGAAGGAAATATTATCGGGAAGCGAAATCGAGCACAAAATATTTTTTATTGACAAAGATGCAAATATTGAGCTTGCTATAAACTAGTTTTAGCTCAACTATAAAGTTTTTGTTAAGGCAAAGTTTAGCTCGCACAAGTGTTAATAAGGCGATTTTCTCAAAACAGGCATTGTCATACATCGTGCTCCGCCACCTCCACGTGATAATTCAGAGCCATCAATAGTAACAACATACTTATTGAAATTATTTAAATCTACTTTATCTTTAGCTACATCAATTGCACGAATTACATCGTAACCGTTTTTGTTCAGTTCGTCAATAGTGTATTCATTACGTCCATAACCGATAATTTTACCCGGGCCAATAGAAAAGAAATTAGCACCGCTATGCCATTGTTCTCTCTCCTGATTCCACAAATCGACTCTGCCACCGCAGTAAATTGGTTTTAAATCCATTCCCAGTTTCTTTAGCGACTCAATAATATTAATTTCTTCGCTTAAGTTAACTTTACCATTATCAAGTGTAATATGAATGGTTTTATATCTGTTTGGTTGCAAAATAACAGGCTCATAAACCATACATTCATTATTGTTTAACAAAGTAAACACCATATCGAGATGGATAAAGGATTCTCTGTCGATTGGCAATTCCTGAACAATAATATGTTGCTTCTCTTTTTTACTCTTTAAGTTTTCAATAATAAAATCCACCCCTTCCGGCGATGTTCGTGCTCCAATACCAATTAGTAAAATATCATCCCTGGCAATTAATACATCACCACCCTCGATACTAACTTTGTTGCATGAAGGTTTTGTCGAATCAATAGAGAATGTACCGGTTTGAAAATTCGGATGATAATCAAAAATCGCTTCCATAATTAAGGATTCTCTGTCTCTTACTCTGTTTGCCATTCGCGAAACCAAAACATTGTTGTAGACCGAAACTGAAGCATCCCGTGTAAAGAAAAAATTATGTAAAGGACGAATCACAAATCGCTGCTTGTTCAAAAACCTCGAAAGGTTATTCCTCTCAATAACAACGCCCTCTATAAGCTCTCTTGTCAATTCACTTTCCGTAAGTGATGATAGGTAATCGGATATATCACATCCGCTTACAGAGGCACACACACTTTGTATAATATTCTGTTTTACTTTTGGGTTATTCAATACATCAGTAAGCAAGTCTTTCACTTCAAATACCTTAGAAGTTTTTTGAAGTACTGATTTTAATTGTGAAAACTCTTTTTTTGCTGATGGAAGATTAAGGATATCGCTATATAATGCTCTTTCGGCATTTTCAGGTGTCATATTCTCAACCTCTTTACCCATAGTGTGAACAATAACAGCTTCAAGTTTTCCAACTTCCGAAGAGACATTTACTTCTATTTTATTACTCATAATTTTCTCTTTTTTAATTTCTGCTGCAAAAGTACAAATTATAAAGAAACTATTTCATAGTCGATAATGAAGTATAATACCGATTAGTAAATGAATCCAAGATCAATTGGATGAGCTTGAATTTCATCCAATAGGCATCTAGTTAGAAGAATTAATACTATAATAATAAACTAGATAATATAAATTATGTAATAAAAGGTAGTCGAGACCATTGTACTCTCCTTTTAAAAACAAAGGCATATTACCGTCAAGACGCTCGGGCCAAACCAGTCTATTTACCGACGACCATTCAGGTACATAATTTTCTTGGCTTGGGTCTGCATAGTTAAAAGGACCGCTTAGCGAAGCCTTATTCAGTAAGTTTAAATAGAATTCTTTCTCGTTTAACATTACCTTTTTATTACCACCATAAAGCAAATATGAAATAAGTGCCAGATGCTCGTATTGTGGACTTTTAATAAATAACAAACGGTGATGATGATTGAAAAGATGAACAAGCTTCTCTGAACTCCAGATATTGCCGGCTGTAGCAAGTGAAGCAGCATGATAAAATGCACTCCATTCACCTGTTTTAGATAAAGATTGAAACCTCTGTAAACCGGTAATAATCGTAAACCAGATACCGGCTCTATGAGAATCGCCCCAATGCAAATTACCGTATCGTTTTTTTGTAATTTTATTTCCTGCTTTAGCAAAACCGTATTCAAGCAATGTAGGCCAGGCACCTCTTTTCACCTTTTTTCCTGTAACCGGATTTGTAAGCATCCAAAAATTACTACACAATATTTTCTTGCTCCCAACATAAAGACAATACTTTGTTTGTAATCTTTTCACAAACCTATAAGCAATTATTCTTGCCCACTCGGCCATTTCAACTTTTCTTTTTCCCGACAAGGTAGATATAATTACTTTTGAAGTATCGTTAACTAAGTCCTCAACCAAAGCTAAGCTAAGTAACAAGTGCCAAACCTGGTCTTGGCTCATCTCATTATTCCTGATATCCTTATTTGTAAAATCGGATTTAACTCTTAAAGAGTTTTTACTAGCCAGGTGGCTGTTTGGTAATCTGCTTTTTAAATTTTTAGGTATATCATCGCGAATAAAGAACCCGTTTGGCTGACTTAAACCAAGACTTGAATCGTAAAAAGATTCAGCCTTCATATCCAAACGCTCAAGAGCTTGCATTGCATGGTATAAATCTATAAAACTCTTTGCAAAATCCTCATTTCTCTCTTTTCGTAAGCGATATTCTGTAGCCAATACCGCAATATAAAAGCTCAGATTAATAGTTGCATCACCCCAACGAATTTGCCTTTTCTGCATATCGACAATTGAAGCCGGAATGTTACTTCCTGCTAAATTATCCTCTGAGTAGTACATAAACTCATTTTGCAAACGACTGAGATAAATATTATATTTCTTGTGATTAAGGCTGTCGCTTTGACCAAACAAGTTAAGTGAAACAAAAAGGAAAAATAATAAAGACTTAAGATAATTCATCCCTTAATAATTAATAAAGCTATAGAAGATACACGTTAATAAGACTTATTATTCATTTTACCAAAGATATTTCCTGAATGAATTATTTTTGAAATATATTTTGGAACCATTTCTTCCCAACCCGGCGTTCCGTTATATATCATTTCTCTAACATCAGCCGAATTAATATGCAATCTTTCTTTTTTTACATTCGGAATATCCAATATCCTCCTATTCTCTAAAAGATGTTTATAAAGATACTTGACATTATCTTTAATATTAATATTTTTAGATGTTAATATTTTACCAGTTTTTTTATCTATTGTAGGATAAAGATATAACTTCATGTTTTTTGAAAACAACTTTCCTAATGCTTCAAGAATACCTCCTTTTAATTCACTATAAAAACGTTCATCAAGAACATTAAGAAAGGTAAGAACACCAATAATAATCCTAAGATTCTTAAACCTATATAATGATAAGTGCTCGGCTAATTTATAAAACTCCCTAAAGTCGGTTACCATTACATTTTGCCCCATGCCATTCAAGATGTCCACTCTGTTTAAAAAATCTCTTTCATCAAAACTGCCTTCTTCAAGCAAATTATTCAAGGTAATTTCACAAAAAGTAAAAGTCTTATCCTTCTCGTAGTCTTCATCTTTTTTAAATAGGCCGTAACTTGCCTTAAGCATATCGAAACCAACATAAGTAATTGGCCTGAAACTACCTCTTAAAACCAAAACATTTTTCTTATAAAGCATGTCGGCAGGCTGTTGAACATTTCCGTTTCGGTCGAACATGGTTGCATGTGTCATCCCGTTTTTTACAAGTTGAACACTCAAAAGCCGGTTGTCAACATAATTTAAATCTTCACCCTTCATCTCAATCATGTTTATCTCTAATCTGTCTATTGAAAGATTATCAAGTAATGATTGCAAGAAGGTATTCGGCTTATCGTAGAAATTGTATGAAGCAAAAATCAGGTTTACCCCAAGCACACCTAATGTTTGTTGTTGTTGAAGATTTTCACGCTCAAGTAGTTTTACGTGCAAAAGTACATAATTGGGATTTGAGTCGGGTGTAAGTCTAAATTTTATTCCAACCCAACCATGGCTATCATTGTTTTTTTTATAGTTCAATGTGGCAACCGTATCGGCAAAAGCAAAAAAATTAGAATCTTCACCCCTTTTATTTTCCAGAATATCCAATACATTATCGTATTCAATATCCAGCATTTGCTGAAGTCTTCCTTTACTGACATAACGCCCCGATTCATTTGTCCCATAAATAGTGTCGCTAAAAGACATGTCGTAAGCAGATATTGTTTTAGCAACAGTGCCTGATGCACCACCTGCCTGAAAGAAGTTTCTAGCTACTTCTTGTCCTCCACCAATTTCGGCAATTGACCCATATATTGCAGGGTTAAGATTCAGTCTTAAAGCTTTCCTGTTTGTAGCTAGTATTTCTCTTTCCATTTTACCAATATTTTGTTTGCCTAAAACTAATCATTATAACATGATTTTCATAAAATTGTTTTTCATTCATTAGCAAAAGACGAATAAGTTCTACGTAATACAGCAAAATGTAAAAACAACAATGTTTTAAGAATAAGCCTGAAAGGCTTTGATAACTTAGCCTAGGGCAACGCCCTGTGATTTAGGTAATATGTAATACCGATTAGTAAATGAACCCGATAACCATCGGGTGAGCTTTAATTTCATCCGATAACCATCGGTTTTGAAATACAATTGGTATAATACGCCCTGCAAGGGCATAATAGATACGTTGCTATGATATTGCCCTTTCAGGGCGTCTTTGTTCGATGCGAAGCACACAGGGCATTGCCCTGTGCTAAGGTTTATTTGGCTTTCAGCCAAAATCCTATTTACTGCACCAAACAAAAAGCTGTAATAAAATGAACTCAGCCGCTTTATCTAAATATTTTTCTATTTTTGTCGATAATGATTAATATTTCAAAATAATAACAAATAATATGAAAAAAGTATTTCTTCTTATGGGGCTGTTTGTTTTTCTTGGATTTCAGAATTCACAAGCCTGTACAAATTTTTTAGTTACTAAGGGAGCATCAGTCGACGGCTCAACTATGATTTCTTATGCAGCTGACTCACATGTTTTATATGGCGAACTATATTTTCGTCCTGCAATGGACTATCCTGAGGGTACAATGATGGATATTTACGAATGGGATACAGGTGAGTATTTAGGAAAAATTAAGCAAGTATCACATACATATTCAGTAATCGGACTAATGAATGAATTTCAGGTTTCAATTGGCGAAACAACTTATGGTGGCCGGCATGAATTACACGACGGGCATAGTGGCATAATTGATTATGGTAGTTTAATGTGGCTGGCTTTACAGCGTGCAAAATCGGCTCGCGAAGCAATAAAAGTTATTGCAGGATTGCTTGATGAATATGGCTATTACAGCTCGGGTGAATCTTTCTCAATTGCCGATAAAAACGAAGCATGGATAATGGAACTTATCGGAAAAGGCGAAGGAGAAAAAGGTGCCTTATGGGTTGCAAGAATGATTCCCGACGGCTATATCTGTGGACATGCAAATCAAGCTCGTATTACTACTTTCCCTTTTAGTAAAGAGAATAATTGGTTTGATAAAGATCAAACAACATTTCATTCAGCCGATGTAATTTCTTTTGCACGCGAAAAAGGATGGTATAATGGTAAAGATAAAGATTTTAGTTTTTCCGACACATATGCTCCTGTTGATTTTGGGGGAGCACGCTTCTGCGAAATTCGTGTGTGGTCATTTTTTAAATCGGTAAACAGTAAAATGGATAAGTATTTAGATTATGCAAAAGGAAATATTGAGCATGGTAAAAATGGCTATGCAAATAACCGTATGCCTCTGTGGATAAAGCCGGATAATAAAATATCAGTACATGATATGATGAATTTTATGCGAGACCACTTAGAAGGAACAGAGTTAGATATGACTAAAGACGCAGGTGCCGGACCTTTTGGTTTGCCATACAGATGGCGACCTTTAACATGGAAAGTTGACGGAGTGGCATATTGCAACGAAAGAGCTACATCAACCCAACAAACAGGTTTCTCATTTGTAAGCCAGATGCGTTCGTGGTTGCCCGACCCAATTGGCGGTATTCATTGGTTTAGCGTCGATGATGCTGCAAGCAGCGTTTATTTTCCTATGTATTGCGGAGCGTATGATGTGCCACATAGCTATAAACAAGGAAACGGTTCAATGATGAAGTTTACCGAAAATTCTGCATTCTGGACTTTTAACCAAGTTTCAAATTTTGCTTATTTACGATACAATATTATTCATCCTGAGATTGCCGACTATCAGCAAGCTCTTGAAAATAAATATATAACTTATACATCTGTTGTCGATAAATCAGCTAAAGAGCTTTACGACCAAGACCCTAAGCTTGCAATTGAATTTATAACCGATTTTTCGAGCAATACAGGTGATAAGCTGACAAAAGACTGGCGAAAGTTTTACGAATATTTGTTCACTAAATATATGGACGGAAACGTAAAAGAACCAAATGGTGATAAATTAAACCCAAAACTTGAGCAACCCGGATATAGTGAAAAGTTTTATCGACAAATTGTAAAAGACACCGGCGATAAGCTTAAAGTTATAGGAAAAGAAGGACATTAGTCAATCAATTTAATGCTGCAAATGTTTTAAGTGTCTGAAATATAATCATTCAGAACAAAAACAAAATTGATAAAATAAATTTAATATTTGGTTTTATTTATAGAAACTTATATTACTTTTGCATCTCTTTTTGGCGTAACCTCTTACAGAAAATATGGTAATGTTGCGTTATGGTTATAAAACTTAAATTTGCAATTATGAATAATTTATTAAAAGCAGTTGTTGACGAATATGCGGCAACTAATGATTTTCCTGAATTTGGTGCCGGTGATACTATCGTTGTTACATATAAAATCAAGGAAGGAAACAAAGAAAGACTTCAAAAATTTAAAGGCGTTGTTCTTCAACGTAAAGGAAGCGGAATAAGCGAAACATTTACCATTCGTAAAATGTCGGGTAATATTGGAGTTGAGAGAATTATTCCTGTACAATCTCCTTTCATCGAAAGCATTGAGATTAATAAGAAAGGTAAAGTTCGTAGAGCAAGAATATATTACTTACGTGGATTAACAGGTAAGAAAGCAAGAATTAAAGAAAGAAGATTTTAAGATATGAAAAGGCTGCCAATTACGACATAGGCCAAACTCATACTTGATAAATTCAACTAATACTATAAAAAGGCTCAGTGTGTCTTAAAGACACACCGAGCCTTTTTTATTAACAAACACAAACAGGGCTGAAAGCCCGAAACGTAAAAGCACAGAGTAAAACCCTGTGGATTATACACACAGCAACATTTAAGCATCGCCTAAGGCGTGGCGATATATTAAACATCATAATATCAAGGTGTTATTGTTACATGTCGTCCTTTCAGGACTTGTTTCATATTTTGGCTTCATATCACAGGGTTTCGTTTCACTTCACCCTGTGCTATTACAGGTCGCCCCTTTGGGGCTTTCACTATAATATATGACAAGATTTGGTGTGTCTTAAAAACACACCAGTATATTTTATTAACAAACACAAATAGGGCTGAAAGCCCGAAAGGTAAAAGCACAGGGTAAAACCCTGTGTATTATGCACACAACAACGTTCAAGCCCTGAAAGGGCGACACATTCTTCAATTACGAATTGTCAATTATAAATTATCAATTGTGAATTATCAATTATTATTACATAACGGGCTTTCAACTCTGTATTACCTTTCGTTTCAAAACAAATTTACCAATATTATTGCTGAGATATACATAATTCCACCACCAAGCCGATAGGTTTTCTAATATCATTTTTCTGCGAATTTTGTATGTTTTATAATGTTTCAATATACCAAGATATGAATTCATACTACTTAAAAATGCTTTCTGTTCTTCTTTTGTTGGTTTATGGTCTCTTACAATTATGTTTTGTTCTTCAATAGCTGCATAAAAATTGCCTTTGGTGCGATTAGCAATATATATACGATGTGGTTTTATTACTGCACCCAAATATTTTACTCCTTTTGAAAAATGCTGTAAGTAAATTTTATCTGGGTGTAATTCGAGATAAAGTTGCTCTTTTAAATAGTTGCGAATATGCGATATACACAATTTTAAATAATCTTTATCGGGATGAATAAGAATAAAATCATCAACATACCGTCCATAATATTTAATTTTTAATTGCTTTTTTACAAAATGGTCTAAATCGTTTAAATATACATTACCAAATAGTTGCGATGTTAGATTACCTATTGGCAAACCGCAATTTTTTGATACATGAAAAAGACTCTTACTTTTTGGCAAGCCTTCCCAATTCGACCTTTTCCCTTTAACATAGCAATTCTCTGTAGAATCATTGAATACAGTTTTTTCTATAAGGTACAAAATTAAAGGTAGATCGAAATTGCATTTTTCTTTTTTAGAAATCAACGTTTGTTTCACTTTATTATAAAGCAACTCTTTGTTGATGCCCATAAAATAACCTTTGATATCAAGTTTTAAAATATAGCAATCTTGTTTGTAATTTCTCGAACATGAACGTATAAAATGATTTATCCTTTTTATTCCATAATGTGTTCCTTTCCCGGTACGGCAACTATAACTGTCGTTTATAAATAGAGGGTCGAAAATTGGCATTATGTAGTTATAGATAAAATGATGAACTACTCTATCGGCAAAATCGGCGGCAAATATTTCTCTTTTTACTGGCTGGTTTACTACAAAACAAATACTGCGTTTAAGCTTGTAATTATATGATATTATTTGTTCGTAAAGTTTAATTATATGTTTTTCATAATCAATTTCGAATTGCAATTGATTAATGGTATTACGTTTATTTTTGCGTGCATCATAATAAGCACTAAACAAATCTAATAAAATCTGATCTTTATTTTTTACTTGTGCCTTGTCAAATATTGTTAATTGCATGTCTATTATATATTAGCAAGAGCTTCGCTATAAGCGAAGCTCTTGCATACAAAATACATTTTAAATCCCTGACACAACGAATAGAGAACCCGTTCGACTTGTTGTTGTTGTTCCGGTTCACTTCTGAATTGTTATAGTTCAGGTTGCGGTTCCATGCGTTCGTCCCGCTGTTCTCTGTACTACTCCACCAGATTGCGTTGTTACCTAAATTGTTGAATGTGCCATTGTTGTTGTTCCGGTTGCCACCCGGAAGGGCAGAACTAAAAACAACTACTTGGTTACTTTTACAAGCATATTTCAGCCTACAAAATGATTCATTACTGATGCAAACCTTTTTTCTAAGCAATTATTAAGAGCAAAGGCTTAGTGCCTCACCTTAATAGTAGCAAGCTAAGGTATTTACTACAACAGTGAGTTGTCGGATTTAAAAAATGCACGCTTATTTATTTCTACTGCAATACTGCAATAACGATAATAAATAACTCTGGCTAATGTATTTTACTTTTATTAATTTTTTATTGATTTATGCCAACCTGCAAGTTGTTTAGAAACACTTTCGATTGACAGATTAATAAATATATGTTTCTTATTTGAAATTTGGTTCATATCTTTTAAAACTCTGATGTATAATCTTACCAACTCTAAATTCTCTCGTGCTATTAGTAAGTATCCTGCCTTTTCTCTGGTTCTGTTTGCCCTGTAAATATTACTTAACAGTTCTGTTGTTTCGTTTTTAAGTTTTTCGCCTAAAGTATATTTATACTCGCGTATTAAGCTATGGGTTAATTTAAATATTTGCAAAAGCAAATCGTAACTCGCTTTGTAAACAGGTAGTTCTATATAATTAGCCATTTAATTGTTGTTGTAATTCTACAATAAATTGTTGACACTCTATTGGTGTTTTGCTAACAACAGAAAAATTACGTAATTTTTCTATTATTTGGTTTTCTTTTAAAGAGTGAGTGCGTGGGCTTAAAGCCACACCCTCACTTTTCACAAGTAGAATATCTTTTTTCCAATTTACAAACTCATTTTCTGTAAAACTTGCAAGACCCGATATTATTATCCTATTATTTTCTTCTATTATAGTTAAATTTTGCTCTTTACAAATACTTTCAATTTTAGAAAAACTCTTTTGCGGAAAGCCCAAATACACCACCTCTTGTTTTACATTTTTATAATACTTTTTGATAATATTAAATATACTTAAATGTTTTGTAAACAAATAAGCCGAATACTCATAAGCTCTTATAAACAATCCTTCTTTATGCAAAATAATATTTGCATTTTCTCGCTCTAATTCTAAAATATCTTTAATACCCATTTCTCGCAAAAAAATTCGGTGCTACGCACAAATAATCAAATAATATCCCAATTTCTCGGGATAAATAATCAAATAACCTAATCCCTGACACAACGA
>JANTGP010000054.1 GCA_024762835.1 Bacteroidota bacterium | reverse complement strand
AATAAACAATCTGGTTGCGTTAAAATTTTTCTCAATAGCTAAGGCTATTCAGAAAAATTTATGCCTTACATCTTATTCATTCTATCTGTTTCTTGAATGAAAGGAATTATTAGAACCCTCCTTGAGTAATTGTTTTCAATAACTCATTAAAATATGCAGCTTATGCTTGTATGTATTTTGAAAACAACTATTTTAGCAAATTATTGATTTTAAGATATTGAATATGAATTACGATGTATTGATTATTGGCAGTGGACCGGGAGGATACGTGACAGCCATAAGAGCTGCTCAGCTGGGATTTAAAGTTGCTGTTGTCGAAAAAGCTGAATTAGGCGGAATATGCCTCAACTGGGGTTGTATCCCAACAAAATCATTGCTTAAAAGTGCGCAGGTGTTTGAGTATATAAAACATGCGGGTGATTATGGAATTAATATCAGCGAGGGAAGTGTTGCAGCTGATTTCTCAAAAATAATCCAACGTAGTCGCGATGTTGCAAATGGAATGAGCAAAGGCATTCAATTTCTTTTTAAGAAGAATAAGGTAGAGCATATCAAAGGATTTGGAAAACTAATAAGCTCTGGTAAAGTTGAAGTAAGCGGTAATGATGAGACATTTATAGTTGAGGCAAAACATATTATTCTTGCCACAGGGGCACGCTCACGACAATTGCCAAATCTCCCACAGGATGGAAAGAAAATTATAGGTTATCGCGAAGCCATGACTTTAGCTCGTCAACCAAAATCAATGGTAGTTGTGGGCTCGGGTGCAATAGGAAGTGAGTTTGCATATTTTTATCAAAGCATCGGAACGCAGGTTACATTGGTTGAGTTTATGCCAAATGTTGTACCGCTTGAAGACGAAGAAGTTTCAAAACAACTTGCACGTTCTTTCAAAAAAATGAAAATGAAAGTAATGACCTCTTCATCTGTTGAAAGTGTTGATACAAGAGGCGATTTGTGTAAGGTTACCATTAAAACAAAGAAAGGCGAGGAGCAACATGAAGCAGAAGTTGTTTTTTCTGCTATTGGAATTACACCAAATCTCGAAGGTATTGGTTTAGAAGAAACGGGAATTGAGATTGAAAATGGTAAAATAAAGGTTGATGATTATTACCGTACGAATGTAGAAGGTGTATATGCAATTGGCGATATCGTTCACGGGCAGGCATTAGCTCATGTGGCATCGGCTGAAGGAATAACATGTGTTGAGAAAATTGCCGGTTTAAATCCCGAAACAATAAAGTATGACAATATCCCTGCCTGTACTTATACAACACCAGAGGTGGCATCGGTTGGCATGACAGAGAAAGCTGCAAAAGAAGCCGGATATGAAGTTAAAGTAGGGAAGTTCCCCTTTACGGCATCGGGTAAAGCCAGTGCTGCCGGTGCAAAAGACGGTTTTGTAAAGTTGATATTCGATGCTAAATATGGAGAGTTGCTTGGTGGTCACCTTATTGGAGCAAATGTTACTGAAATGGTAGCTGAGCTTGTTGTTGCCCGAAAACTTGAAATAACAGGGCACGAGCTAATTAAAACTATTCATCCACACCCAACAATGTCGGAAGCAATTATGGAAGCTGCCGCAGCCGCTTATGATGAGGTAATTCATATTTAATTAGCATTCTTGTTTTACTGAGAATTTATTTTTTAAGTATTAAGCCTTTATCTTTGTATATTTGCCGATACCATCTGTGGTAATAATATGAAGTGTAAACATAAAATATTTGTTATTGTCTTTTTACTTTTTTCGGTAAATGTCTATTCGCAGGATATTCATTTTTCGCAAACTTCAAGCAGTCCGTTTAATCTAAACCCTGCACTTGCGGGAACAATGCAGACTGATAACCGTTTGGTTATTAATAATCGAAGTCAGTGGAATAGCTTTACAAATGCTTACAAAACTATTTCGGCTTCTTTCGACCATAAGTTTAATTTCTCATTACCTTACATACATGCAATAGGAATTGGGCTGCTTGTTAATTCAGATAAAGCAGGAGATGGTAAGTTTGGTAATACTGGAGTCTTTATTCCGGTTTCATATCAGAAATTATTTATTAATGAGAAATTATTAATTACAATTGGTTTCAGGGTAGGAGTCAGCCAAAATTCAATTGATTATAATTTGCTTTCTTTCGGCAGTCAGTTCAATGGAAATAAATATGATTCGGGCTTGCCTAATTTTGAGAATTTCTCAAGTAACACTAAAGCTTATTTTGATTTAGCATCCGGAGTTTTTGTAAAATATGAATATGATAATTTCACCCTTAATGCAGGCTTTGCTTTATATCATATAAATAATACAGATATTTCTTTTGGTAGTACCGGGAATATCTATTTACCTAAACGACAAAGTGCATTTCTTTCCTCACAAGTATTTTTGTCGAATGAATTTCAGTTATTACCTGCAATTTATTTTCATAAGCAAAATAAATATAAAGAATTACTTTGGGGTGCCATGCTGCAAATTCAACTGTCTAATGCTTTGTTTCATCGTTTCCAGACAGGTTTATTTGTACGTAATAGTGATGCAATTATTCTCAGGTTTTCTTCAGATTATAACGATATTAGACTGGGAGTCAGCTATGATATAAATGTTTCAGGTTTAAGTATTGCAAGTAGAGGACGTGGTGGTTTTGAGTTCTCATTAATATATCTGTTTAATATGAATAGAGTTGAAAAATCAAGCCCGATGCATTTTTGTCCCGATTATATCTAATAGTAAATTAAATGTCGAAGCATATATATCTTATTCTTATTATTCTTGTATTTGGTTTAACCGCACAGAGCCAGACTTTGTCGGCATACATAAAAGCCGGCGATAAAGAATTTGAAAAAAGAAATTACTTTTCTGCTTTGCACCAGTACAAAAAGGCTATTGAAAAAAACGCCAGAATAGAATCACTTCAATATAAATATGCTGAATCATGCAGGTTAAGTCGCGATTATAAAGAAGCTGCCCGATGGTACAAAAAAGTTTATGCAAATAAAAGTGGTAAATTCCCTCTTTCGAGATATTGGTATGCTGATATGATGAAATATCAGGGTAAATATTCAAAGGCTACAAAAGCATATAAGCGTTTTTATAAGAATAACAAGAAAGAAACAGAGCTTAAGACTTACTTGCTTATTGCAAAACATCAAGCAGAAGTTTGTGATAGTTTATCAGTTTCGATTGACGAAGATAATGATGTAGTTATCAGGCATTATGATACCTTGATTAATTCCGATTATGGTGATTTCAGTCCTTTCGAAGTTGATTCCGGATTATTGTATTATACATCATACAGGCAGTTTGGCAAAAAGACTGATAAAGTTTTTCGTTCAAGAATTATTAAAAGTATTCAAAAGGACAATGTTTATTTTTCCTCTGTCTTGGATACTTTATTTTACGATAATAATTATCATTACTCTTTGTCGCCGGGTAGAACACCGAAGGAGGTTTTTCTGTCGAAATGTCCTATTAAAGCAAGTGAAACAAAGTGTGAGATTTTTGTTGCTAAATTAGATGATGGTAAAATTTCCAATGTCAGTAAATTGAAGGGCGGTATTAATCTGTCGGGATATGATTCGAGACATCCATTTTTTACTGTGTTTGACCGACAAGGATTTATGCTTTTTTCGTCTGATAGACCAAATGGATTTGGGAAGATGGATATTTGGTATTGCCTGATGAGTGATAGTTTAACTTTTGATAATTGCCAAAATGCAGGCGATAAGATTAATTCGCTTACTGATGATGTTACTCCTTTTTATTATGCAGCCGATACTACACTTTATTTCAGCTCGAAATGGCATGATAGCTTTGGGGGCTTTGATATTTTTAAGTCGGTTGGTGATTTTAAGGAATGGGCAAAACCTGTAAATATGGGGCTTCCCATTAATTCAAGTTACGATGATTTGTATTATAGCTTTAATCATGAGACAAGAAATGCATGGTTTGTTTCAAACCGCTCCGGCTCTTTATCATGGAACGGTAAAACATGCTGCAACGATATTTATGGTTATAAAATGACAGTTTCGCGCAATGATTCAATAAGAGAACAAAGAAAAATTGAAGAGCATCAAAAACATTTGGAAGAATTGGGGGATAAACTCGAATTACTTACACCTCTCGAGCTGTATTTTGATAATGATTTACCTAATCCCCGAAGTCTTGATACTGTCACCACAGCTAATATTGATACTTTGTTACTGAATTATCTTGCACGCCGGAATGATTATTATTCGTTTTATCTGGGAGGAGTAGATTCTGCAAAACTGGCGTATGAAAATTTAAATATCGTTAGTTTCTTTAAAGAAGTGGAAAATAGCAGGAAGAACTTAAACAGGTTTACTATAATTCTTGAAGAACTGTTGAAAAGCGGAAAGAAAATACAACTCAATTTGCAATCATATTCAAGTCCGCTAAACACAGTGACTTATAATGATAAATTAGCAAAAAGACGTGTTTCATCATTGCTTAATTACCTTAAGGCATACAATGATTCTGTATTTATCCCATATATTAAATCAGGGAAACTGATAATTAACTATACTGTATTTGGCGAGCAAAAAGCCTCACATAATATTAGTGATAATATTACTGACAAGAGAAATTCGGTTTATAGTCCGGATGCTTCACGCGAAAGAAGAATAAGTATTCAGGCAGTTGAGATAGAGTAGGGAATGTTACAGAAACACAAATGCTTACAACTATTGGATTTATAATCTTATCGATAAATAAAATCCGTATTTATTATTATCAAATTGAGGAACAAGAGTAATATTCTTTGAATTGATAAATGGATTCCAATTTTTTAAGGGCTCAAAATGATATACTAATTCGGTAACCAATATTCCTATTCCTGCACCAACTAGCACATCCGATAGCCAATGCTTATTATTTGCTATTCTTAATGCCCCTGTTGTTGTAGAAAACAGGTAACCGCTATAAGCCAGATACGGAGATGTATCTTTAAACTCATTATATAAAACCGTAGCATTGGTAAACGAGAAACTGGTATGACCCGATGGAAAAGAATGTGAACCGTTGTTTGGTCTTATTTTACCACTGGTACGTTTTATTGTATGTGTTATAGTTGCAGTAATCAAATTTGAAATTAGTAAGTATTTAGTCTGGTCAAACCAGTGGTTTTTACTTTTTATACCAATAGCATCAGCTAAATAAAGTTCGGCAATGGGTGCATATTGAATATAGTTGTCGATAGGTAATTCAAAGTCGTTTCCAAGCAAGTTCCGGAGATTAACTTTAAATTCTTTTTCAAAATCACTTCCGTTAAGTAAGAGACCTGAGCTGATTAATATTACCGGAATAACAGATTTATTAATAAGTTGAGCTTTATTATTTTTTGATACATTTATTGAATCATTTTGTGCCTCAATTTTTATTGAGATACTTAGAATTAATAATAAAACGAGTAGTTTGTTATATGCCATTCTATTAAGATAGTAGATAAAAGAATTAGAGTACAAACATAGTAATTTGTAATAAAACATAATTCTATTTTTGCCTAAATTAGATGGAGCATAATTTTGGATGGATAAAAATATTAGATATCACCTTAGTTGTAATCTTAAATACTTGACTAAATTTGTCGGCTAAAATACTGCAAATGATTAAAGAAATATTCAATAATACATTGATGATTACCACTTTTGTGATGGTGATGATGCTGATTATTGAATTTTTCAATGTTCGTTCAAAAGGTATTTGGAGCGATAAAATTAGTAAATCGAAATGGTTACAACTGATATTGGCTGCATTTCTCGGGATAACACCGGGTTGCCTGGGTGCTTACACAGTTGTGTCTCTTTATACTCATAACATTGTAAACTTTGGGGCATTGGTTACCGTGCTTATTGCAACTTCGGGCGACGAGGCTTTTGTAATGTTTTCGATGTTTCCGTCTGTTACAATTAAATTGACTATTATTCTTTTTATTATTGCAATAGTAACAGGTTATATTGTAAATATTGCATACAAGAATAAGAGAAAACCGAGCTTCAGTCATTATAAGTTCCCCATTCATAAAGACAAGGTTGAACATCAAAAATTTAATTTCAAATTCTTTATTGGTTTATATAAGAATATTAGTTTTCAGAGGGCAATATTGATATTTGGTTTATTGCTGTTTATTATAGGTTTGTCTTTTGGCGATTTCGGTCATAGTCATTTTGCACAGGAAGGACACGAAGGATTAAGCCTTCCTCATGAAATAGCCAGGGTTTCAAACAATAATACGGCTGAAGAATATGACACCCAACTTGTGACACATGATGAGGATTCTCATTCTGAAAGTGAGCATGAATCGTGGAATTGGATTACCATAACTTTTCTTATTTCTTCGGTTGTTGCTTTGTTAATTGTAATAACAAGTCCCGACCATTTTCTCGACCATCATTTGTGGGATCATATTATCAAAAAGCACTTTATGAAAATATTTCTATGGACATTTGGTGCATTATTAATTATCCATTTTGTGGTAAATACTTTGCATCTTGAAACATGGCTTCAGTCAAATCAAGTAATAATTCTTATTGTAGCGGTTTTAATTGGTTTAATTCCCGAATCCGGTCCTCATCTAATTTTTGTAACTTTATTTTTCGAAGGCACTATTCCATTTAGCACACTATTAGCAAGCTCAATTGTTCAAGATGGTCATGGAGCACTTCCTTTGTTTGCCGAATCAAAAAGAAGCTTTGTAATTGCAAAATTAATAAATCTTGCTGTTGGTCTGGCAGTTGGCTTATTTGGGTTGTTTTTCTAATCTTAAATCTTATTTCTTAACATAATTTTCTTGTTAAATTTATACTTTTGTAAAAAATTATTTTAATCATGATACAAAGAATTCAAACCGTTTATCTTTTTTTAAGCTTCCTTTTAATGGGCGGATATTTCATTAGTCCTGTTGCAAATTTTACAAACAATGATGGGAGTGTTTTTGAAATGAATGCCTTTTCGTTGCAAAATGCTTCAGATACAACACAGGCTGCCATATTTGATAATTTTCCGATAGCTATTTTGGCCGGTATAATTGCAGCGATATTTTTTGTAACAATATTTTTATACAAAAAGAGAGCTCTTCAATCACGCTTATGTATATTAAATATGCTCTTGGTTTCAGGTCATGCAGGTTTGGTATATTTCTATTTCAGTTTAGGCGAATCAAAGTTAGATGCCACTGATTCCGGCTTGGGTATGGTAAATCTTGTTTTGCCGGTTGTATTGATACTTACATATATAGCTCACAAGAGAATTCGCCTTGATGAGGCTTTGGTAAAATCATACGACAGAATAAGATAGCTTATCTTGTATCGAGATAATTAGGAATCACCTTAAATTAAAAATATGAGAAAAATAACACTTAATTCAATATTAATATTACTAACTCTTTTATTTGTTTTATTGTTTACATCCTGTAAAACAACAACACAAAACAGCGCTGTAAAGGCACAAAGAGGTAATGTTAGACTTATGTTTTACAATGTTGAGAACTTATTTGATACTTTTGACGACCCATTAACGAATGATCAGGAGTTTTTACCAAACGGGAGCAAAAGGTGGACATTTACAAGATACAAGAAAAAGATAAATAATATAGCAAAAGTAATTACTGCTATCGGCCAATGGGAAGCCCCGGAAATGATAGGTTTATGTGAAATAGAAAATCAGAAAGTTCTTGAAGATATTACAAAAAGCACCGCTTTGTCTAAAATTAATTATGGCATTGTTCATAAAGAATCACCTGATAAGCGAGGTATTGATGTTGCAATTCTTTACAGAAAAGACAGGGTTACACCATTAAAATACAGAGCAATCGGGGTTAATCTTGGTGGTGATAGTGACCGCCCTACAAGAGATATTCTTTATTTCAAATGTTTGCTTGAGAGTAATGACACACTTCATTTTTTTGTTAATCATTGGCCATCTCGTTGGGGTGGTGCTCAGAAATCCCAACCAAAGAGAGTTGATGCAGCAACCACTTTGCGTCATGTTGTCGATTCTGTTCTTGCTGCCAATCCGATGGCAAAAGTTGTTATCACAGGCGATTTTAACGACGACCCTATCGACAAAAGTATCAGCGAAGTTTTAGATGCTAAAGAAGTCTCAGTAAATACATCGAGTCATTTACATAATTTAAGTTTGCAATATTTAAAACCGGGTGTTCGCGGAAGCCTTAAATATAAGGGAAACTGGAATGTTTTCGACCAGTTTATTGTTTCAGACGGACTGCTGTCTTCAAAAAGTGGATTGCACACATCGGTAGCTAATTGCCATATCTTTTATGGAACAGCTGATAATGAGTTTTTATTGGAAAAAGACGACAGGTATGTTGGAATGCAGCCTTTTAGAACATATCACGGTTTGAAATTTCATGATGGTTATAGCGACCACCTGCCGGTTTATCTCGATTTAGTTAAATAGACTTGCTTAAATCATTTTTTGCCGTAAGACCTAATTCCTTACCTTTTTGAAGCATGTATTCATAAGCTTCCTTAAAGTTATTCTTTACTATACCATCAAGAATTGCATCTTTTATTGCATCTTTTATTATTCCTATTTCCCTTGAAGGTTTAAGTTCAAATACTTTCATAATTACTTCACCGGTAACGGGTGGCTGAAAATTGCGGATAGCATCTTTTTCTTCAATATCTTTAAGCTTCTTTCTAACAATTTTAAAGTTATTAAGGTACTTATTTACTTTCTTAATATTTTTTGATGTGATGTCTGCTTCAGCCAAAGTCATTAAATCCTCAATATCATCACCTGCATCAAAAAGCAAACGTCTTACAGCCGAATCGCTCACAATATCTTCTGCTAGAATTATTGGCCTGAGATGGAGTAGAACCATTTTCCTTACATAATTCATTTTCTCGTTCATCGGCATTTTAAGTCGTTTAAAAATGCCGGGAATCATCTTTGCCCCAATAAACTCATGCCCGTGAAAAGTCCAGCCTATATTTGGTACATATTTCTTAGTAGCAGGTTTTGCAATGTCGTGCAACAGAGCTGCCCATCTTAGCCAAAGTTTGTCGGTATTTTTACAAATCTGGTCTACAACTTCCAAAGTATGGTAAAAATTATTCTTATGACTCTGATTGTTTATAGTCTCTACATTATTTAGTGCAGTTAATTCAGGAAATATTATCTCAAGCAAACCTGTTTCTTCAAGTAATTTTAGTCCAACTGAAGGTTTGTCAGTTAAAAGTATCTTGTTTAATTCGTCAACTATCCTTTCGCTGCTTACAATTTTTATTCTTTCTTTAATATTTTTTATTGCCTCAATAGCTTCAGGTACAATCGTAAACCCCAGTTGTGTGGCAAAACGAATTCCTCTAATCATGCGTAAAGGGTCATCAGAAAAAGTTTGTTCGGGCTCAAGGGGTGTTCGTATAATCTTATTATTCAGGTCGCTTAAACCATTAAAGGGATCGTTTAGTTTACCATAAGTCTTTTTATTGAGACTAAGAGCCAGTGCATTAATCGTAAAGTCGCGTCTGTTTTGGTCGTCTTCTAAACTTCCGTCTTCTACTATTGGCTTACGTGAATTTAATCTGTATGATTCTTTACGGGCACCTACAAATTCAATTTCAAAATTATTAAATTTAAGCATTGCTGTACCAAAAGCTTTAAAAACCGAAATATTTACTTCGGGCTTTATTCTCGAAGCTACTTTTTTTGCCAAATCAATACCACTGCCAACAACAACGATGTCAATGTCTTTGCTTTGCCGGTTAAGAAATAAATCGCGTACAAAGCCACCAATAACGAATGCTTTCAGATTATCTTTTTCAATAATTTCTGAAATAATATTAAAAACAGGATGTGTTAAATGCTCCTTCATTAATTTATTATTCAAAATAAATATTACGACTACAAAAGTATATTTTTAGCTTTATAATGCCTACAATACTTAGCTGTGATATTTTTAATTTTATTTTTAGTGCAACAATTGTTGTATGAAATTGTTAATGAGTAAATTATTTGTGTCAGATTATGTCTGACAATAATGACCTTTTGTCAATATTTTGTTAATTTAGATTAAATAATTTTTATTTGTGACTGAATTGTCTGACAATATTGCAAAGAAAAAGCGTTAAGGATAGAGAAAAATACACATATTTGCTGTTGGTACAAAACTTGATTAGCAGCACATATCTAAATTTGTAGATATTTAAATTTTAATAATAAAAAAGAGAAAATGGCTTTAGAACATTTAACAAAAGAGACTTTTAAAGAGAAAGTATTTAATTTTGAACAAAACAAAGAATGGAAATACGAAGGTAGTGTTCCTTGTATGATTGACTTTTATGCTGATTGGTGTCAGCCTTGCAAAATAGTTGCTCCTGTGTTGGAAGAACTTCAGAGCGAGTATGGTGATAAAATCGTAATTTATAAAGTTGATACTGAAGACCAACGCGAATTAGCCGGTTTATTCGGGATTCAAAGTATTCCATCATTATTATTTGTTCCAAAAGACGGACAACCACAAATGGCAATGGGTGCTTTACCAAAAGATACATTTAAGAAAGCAATTGCTGACGTACTAAAGATTGAAAGCAATTAGTTTTTTAACTTGAGTTAATTCTCAAAAATTACATTAGCAACCGGAGTGGTTTTAAGGTATGGCTTAATTCTGTTCCGGTTGTGTTTTTATTACACATTATAAACTGATAGTACCATGAAAAAAATAGCCTTTTTTATATTGCTTGTAACAATTGTTAATTTCTCTTTTGGACAAAAAGAAGAAAATAAAGGAATTGAGCATCTTACCAAAGAAGCTTTTATTGAAAAAGTATTTGATTACAATAACAATTCAGAGTGGAAGTATAAAGGAGAGCTACCTGCGATTGTTGATTTTTATGCAGACTGGTGTAGGCCATGTAAGATGGTTGCACCCATTTTGGTTGAATTGCAAAAAGAGTACAAGGGAAAGATTATCATTTACAAAGTTAATGTTGATGAGCAAAAGGAACTTGCAGGAGTTTTTCAAACTCGTAGCATTCCGGCATTTCTTTTTATTCCTATGACAGGACAGCCTCAAATGGCAAAGGGAGCTTTACCAAAAGAAACATTTGAAAAGGCAATTAAAGAAGTATTAAAAGTTGAATAATGTGAAATAAGTATCACATAGTATTTAAAAACCGACATCTTGTCGTTTTTTTTTTGCTTTAAACTAAAATAGATGTAATTTCGTGCCATCAATGGGGTGCCTTAATATTACGGGCTGAGATCAAACCCTTCGAACCTGAAACGGGTAATGCCGTCGCAGGGAAAGTTGATTTGAATCTCCCCATCGTTTTTGATTATTACTAAATTTATCATGATGAAGAGATTGTATCTATTAACACTTTCGCTTGTTTTATTTTTATTTGCACAGGCACAAATTAACATCGACGGTTTTGTAAAATCAGAAAGCAATGAGAGCTTGCCTGCTGCAAATATTATTATTAAAGGAACTTCTTTTGGTACAAATACAGATGATACCGGCTATTTTAAACTTTCGGATATAAAACTAGCAGAATGTCAATTACAAGTGTCTTATTTAGGTTACGAAACTCAAAATATCTTTATAGATAAAGATACTAGTATTGCCATATTCTTAAAAGCTAAGAGATACCTTACCGAGGATGTAATTGTGAGAGCAACACGAGCCGCTAAGAATACTCCTATTGCCTTTACAAATATTGATGCAAAAGAAATTGAGAATCAGAATCTGGCTCAAGACATCCCTTTTCTGTTAAGCTTAAGTCCTTCAACAGTAGTTTCGAGTGATGCCGGTGCCGGTATTGGATATACTTCAATATCAATTAGAGGGTCGGATGCCAAAAGAATAAATGTTACCATAGATGGAATTCCAATTAACGACCCTGAATCGCACTCGGTGTACTGGGTTAACATGCCTGACCTTGCTTCATCAATTGATAATATACAAATTCAAAGAGGAGTAGGAACTTCAACAAATGGTGCCGGTGCTTTTGGTGCAAGTATTAACATTTTGTCGGATACTCCTGATAAGAATGCTTACGCTGTATTTAACACTACTGCCGGTTCGTTTGGCACATTAAAAAATAATGTCAGAATGGGTACAGGACTTATAAAAGATAAATTCTCAATTGACACCAGACTATCAAGAATTGTTTCTAATGGTTTTATCGACAGGGCATCATCTAATCTACAGTCATTTATGCTTACTGCTGAGTATAGAACAGACCGTACTATTATAAAATCGAAAATTTTGGCAGGGAAAGAAAAAACCTACCAGGCCTGGATGGGCGTTCCAAAAGTAAGGCTTGAAAATGATACGGCAGGTATGCAAAGATATTTAGACCATTGGTTATATACCCAAGATGAATATGAGAATATGATTAATTCTGATTCAAGAACATATAACTTTTATACTTATGATAATCAAACTGATAATTACAACCAGAATCATTTTTATTTAATAATGTCACATCAGTTTAGCCAAGTTTTGTCCGGTAATATTAATTTGCACTACACAAAGGGAAAAGGTTATTACGAGAGTTATAAGGATTCAAAAAAGTTTTCTGATTATAATCTTTCTGATGTAATTATTGGCGGTGATACATTAACGCGTACAGATTTAATTCAGCAAAAATGGCTTGATAATGATTTCTATGGCTTAATTTTCTCATTAAATTATGAAAAGAATAAGATGAGTCTGACTTTTGGTGGTGCTGCAAATAATTATGATGGCAATCATTTTGGGAAGATCATTTGGTCTCAATACGCAAGCAACGGAAGTATTGACAAAAACTGGTACGAGAATAAAGGTTTAAAAACAGATATGAATGTTTATTCGAAGCTTAATTACCAATTGTTTCCAAAGCTTAATTTATTTGTTGATATCCAATATCGTCACATTAAGTATTCTGTAAATGGTATTCATGATGATTTATGGGATATCTCTATGGACAAGACTTATGATTTTATTAATCCAAAGTTTGGATTTAGCTTAGATGTATCAAAAAATATGAAATACTTTTTGTCCTTGTCTTCGTCAAACAGAGAACCATCGAGAAGGAATTATATTGATGCAATAAATGGAAATCTGGCAAAACCTGAAAGACTTGTTGATTTTGAGCTGGGTGGAACATATTTAAAACATAAAACACAGTTGTCGGCAAACATATATTATATGGACTATCATGACCAACTTGTTCTTACCGGTGAAATAAATAATGTGGGAGATGCAATATTGTCGAATGTTAATAAGAGTTACAGGATGGGATTAGAGCTTGTTGCTGCTTTTAAGTTATCTGATAAGTTTCTTGTAAGATTCAATGCAGGCTTTAGTAAAAATAAAATAGAAAACTTTATCGAGTATGTTGATGATTGGGATACAGGCGAGCAAATTGTGAATGAGCTTGGAGAAACAGATCTGGCTTTTTCACCTTCAATAAATACTGCGGGGGTAATTACTTTTACACCGCTGCCGAATTTTTCAATAGATATTACAGGCCAATATGTTGGAAGGCAGTTTATTGACAATACTTCAGATATAATTCGTTCGTTAAACCCGTATTTTGTGAATAATATTGGTCTAAATTACAAAATTGAAAATAGCTTTTTTGATGCAATGGAATTAAAACTTAAGATTAACAATGTTTTTAATGTAAATTATGAAACCAATGCATGGGTATACCGGTACTATTACCAAAATGATTATTATACAATGGATGGATATTTCCCTCAGGCAGGTACAAATTTCTTACTAGGTTTAACAATCACCCTATAATATATCATGCCTTTATGGAGCAAGTCTCATACTCATCCATTTGTCTGCTTGTTTATTATAAATTATTCTATGGTGAAGCCTGTTTTTCTGAGACTGCCAAAATTCAATACTTGTTGGTTTTACTATATAACCACCCCAGAATTCAGGTCGGGGAATATCAGAATCGGCAAACTTCAGCTCAAAGTACTTAACTTTTTCATTGAGAAAATGTTCGGATGGAATAATTTGGCTTTGAGGTGATGCCCATGCACCTATTTTACTCCCTCGTGGTCGTTTTGCAAAATACTTGTCTGATTCCTCGCTTGAGATTTTAAATGTTTTACCCGTAATGCGTATTTGCCTTTCTATTTCCGGCCAGTAAAATAGTAGTGATACTTTGTTTGAGTTTACAAGCTGTCGGGCTTTATTGCTTTGGTAATTTGTAAAAAATGTAAATCCTTTTTCATTGTAGTATTTTAATAAGACAATTCGTGTTGCCGGCGTACCTGCATTATCAATTGTGGCTAGTGTCATGGCGTCCGGCTCTGACGTCTGGCTTATTTGCTTATAAAAGGTGAACCACATATCAAAAAGGACAAATGGATTTTTAGGGATAATACTTTCGTTGAGATGAGGTAATGTATTGTTAATATTGGAATTAATATCATTCATGTTGTCTTTGTTATTCATTTGTTTTAGTTAGAAATCTATTAAATATCCTTGAAGGGAAACAGTATTTATTAATCTTGTATAAGAAGTATATTTTATATATTTTTGCAGCCCGAAAGATATTGGTGTTGAGATAAGTATTTTGTAATTAATATTATTAGTTAATGGAACAAATAATTGTATTTCTTGTTCGATGACTAAAAGCAAAATTCGTATTTCTTATTATAGTTTTTAGAGAAACATAATTAATTTTTTGGCTTGGAGATTTACACAGGGATTATTATGCAGAAAGTGATTGCTGAGAAAGATTTAGTAAATTTGAGAAGGAGGATACATTCTGAACCGGAATTGTCAGCTGCTGAATATAAGACAGTAGATATTTTGCTAGGTTTCTTAAGTAAGCATAAACCACAAGAAATAATTAAGAAAGTTGGCGGCCAAAGTTTAATAACTGTTTTTAACTCCTTTAACGAAGGGCCTTGTATCCTTTTTAGGGTAGAACTCGATGCATTACCAATTGCCGAAGAAAACAGCTTTTCATATCGTTCAAAAAATACGGGAATTGCTCATCTTTGCGGGCACGATGGACATATGGCTACTCTTCTTGGATTATCTGCATTGCTATCAGAAAATAGAATTAAAAAAGGCAAAGTGGCATTATTATTCCAGTCGGCTGAAGAAACTGGGGCAGGTGCAAAGCAGGTTTTAAATAGCCATGAGCTAAAAGAATTAAATCCTGATTATATATTTTCTTTTCATAATGTACCGGGTTTTGGCAAAGCCAATATTATTATTAAGGATGGTGTATTTGCCTTTGCTTCTAAAGCTTTAACAATAAAACTATTTGGGAAAAGCTCTCATGCATCGGATGAGAATGCAGGAATAAATCCTGCCTTTGCCATGTCAAGGATTATTTTGAAACTCAATGATGAGAGGAATAATTTAGGATCATCGGTTTCTGTTATTTATGCAAATCTTGGTAATAAAAGTTTTGGGACAAATGCCTCTTCTGCTGAAATTGGAATTACGCTTAGAAATAAGTCAGATGAGAAACTTGTTGAGTTTTCAAATAAAATCGAGCTGCTTATTTCTGATATTTGTAAGGAAGAAGGATTAATATTTGATTTTAACTATTCTGAAGAGTTTCCAAGTTTAGTTAACGATAAAGAATGTAATAAGATAATTGCAAAAGCAGCTGATAATGTTGATGTTCCGCTTGTGAATATAGATAATGCTTTTAGATGGTCAGAAGATTTTGCATATTTTACAAAAGAGTATAAAGCGGCAATGTTTGGAATTGGTGCCGGCGAGAATCATGAACCATTGCATAGCAGCACTTATGATTTTCCCGACGAAATATTGAATGATTCTGTAAGAGTTCTTTTTGAAATTGTAAAAGACTTTGATATGAATTAATGAAAACATTTTTTTAACCCACATAATATTATAATGTTGAAAAAGATTAAAAAAGTTCTAATTTCTCAACCTGAACCAAAAACAGGAAAGTCTCATTTGTTAGACCTTGCTGAGAAATATAATTTAAAATTAGACTTTCATAAGTTTATTAAGATTGAGGGTGCTACTTCAATAGAATATCGTCAATCCAAGGTGAAAATCTTGGAACATACAGGTGTTATATTTTCAAGCAGGATTGCTATTGATCATTTCTTTCGTATTTGCGAAGAGGCAAGAGTTAATGTTCCTGATACCATGAAGTATTTTTGTACATCAGAAAATATTGCTCTGTACCTTCAGAAGTATATTGTTTATAGAAAGAGAAAAATTTTCTTTGGCAGAAAAACAATTGATGATTTGGTTGACATTCTTAAGGTTAAGCATACCAAGGGGAAGCTCTTACTTACCATGTCGGATACTACTCTCGAGAAGTTTATGACTAAACTTGATGCGGCAAAGATTAAGTATTCTCATTTTGCAATGTATAATACTGTAAGCTGTGACTTGAAAGATGAAGTTGATGTGATGGATAATAATTTCGATCTTCTGGTATTCTTTACCCCAACAGGAATTAAATCATTATATGATAATTTCCCTGATTTTAAACAAAATGAAAGTCTTATTGCCGCCTTTGGAAAAGGGACACAAAAAGCAGCAGAAGAATATGGATTAAGACTTGATATTATTGCTCCAACACATGAGTTTCCTTCAATGACGATGGCGATTGAAAAGTATATTGTTGATATGATTAAAGCAAATCGAAAAAGATAGAATTTAGGAAATAAAAAAAAGCAGCCCCGAAAGGCTGCTTTTTTTTAGAGTCTTGCTTGAAAGATTCTGTGTCTTTTGCGAGTTTAGTTTATATAGTTCTTTTTAGCACTACCTATTTT
>JANTGP010000053.1 GCA_024762835.1 Bacteroidota bacterium | reverse complement strand
AAGGTATACTTTAACTTATCGTTGATAATATATTTGCATATAAAATGGTTTTTGAAATGCAGTCATTTGAATAAAAAGCATTATCTTGAGCCGGAAATTAATAACAAATAGCACTAACAAATATATTACTCTCTGCAGGAGTAGTATTGTGCTAATAAATAAATAGCGAATATGAATAATAAATTACTAATTTGGTTTGGGTTTGTTGTTTTCTTTCTACTTGGTATTTTTGTTAGTAAAATTAGTAATAGTAGCATTGCAAGTGGGCAGGCTGATGAAATAAAAGATAATTTGAAAATAGGTGCATTTTCTGTTAGTCTCAATGTAAAGGATATTGCAATCTCGAAAGAATTTTACGAGAGTCTTGGGTTTTCTGTATTAGCAGGTGATTTAAAAAAGGATTACTTGATAATGAAAAATGAGAATTCGTTGATTGGTATGTTTCATGGTATGTTTGAAGGTAATATTTTAACTTTTAATCCGGGTTGGGATGAAAATGGAAATGAAAAAGACCCATTTGATGACATTAGAGAAATTCAACATAAGCTTAAGAATAAAGGCATTGATATTGGAGATCCAATAGACGAAAAATCTTCGGGACCGGCAAGCTTTATGATAAGTGACCCTGATGGAAATATAATTTTATTTGATCAACATAGATAATTAATGATAATAATGAATGGAAAACAAATAGGAAAGACAAAGATGTTGGATTTCAATTTGGAATAAGGAAAACAATTCCTATTTCAACTGAAAAAGTATGGGATTTTCTTTTTTCGGAAGATGGACTGAAAATTTGGCTCGGGGAACTAAGCACTGAACTTGAATTGGGGAAAAATTTCATTACCGAAAGTGGCATAACAGGATTTGTTAGAGTTTTTAATCCAAATTCACATGTAAGAATGAGCTGGAAATCAAAATCATGGGCAAATACTTCGACTTTACAAATCAGGATAATTAAGCTTGAAGAAAAAACTACAATTGCAATTCATCAGGAAAAATTATTAAACCTTGGGCAAAGAGATGAGATGAAAAAGTATTGGACTGAAATAATGGGGAACTTAATCAATTCTATAAATGGAAACATTTGAAGCAATAAATAGAGACGAATGGCGAAGTTGGTTAATAAACAATCATTCATCTGTAAAGGAAATATGGCTTGTGTATTATAAGAAACATACAAAAAAACCATCTATAACATATAAAGAATCAGTTGAAGAGGCTATTTGTTTTGGTTGGATTGACGGAATAAAGAAAAGAATAGACGAAGAAAGGTATGTTCATAGGTTTACTCCTCGCAGAAAGAACAGTAAATGGTCGGCTGTAAATATTGATATTGCAAAAAGAATGATTAAGACTAAAATGATGAAAAGTGAGGGACTTAAAGCATTTAACAAATATAAAAAATATAATACCTCAACTTCTGAAATTCCCCAAAAACTATATCATGAATTAGAACAAAAGTTTAGAGAAAATAAAATTGCCTTTGATAATTTTAATAAGCTTGCAAAAAGTCATCAAAGACAATATATTTTGTGGATTAATAGTGCAAAGAAGGATGAAACAAAACAAAAACGATTATTAGAATCAATATTATTATTGGAACAAAATATAAAGTTGGGAATGAAGTAACAATTTTTTGATGACCCTATTAAATACTTATTTAATAACAGTCAAGGCTTTGGTAAAATAAGGAATTATTAGACCCTCCTTAAGTCCAAAACAACAAAAATAAAAGAGATGAGATTAAGAAAAACAACTCGGGTAATATTAGTGGTACTTATAAGCTTTTCTGTTTACCTTTACTTTCTTCAATATTTTAATGAGATTAAAACCGGCCTTGATAAATTCACTCATTTTGGTTTATTGAGTTATTTTTTATGTTATTTAATTCTTGGTATTCCAATTTTTTTTGGGACATATCTTATTAACAGAAATATAAATATTTGGAAGGACTTAGGTATATTTCACAATTTAATTAAATCGTTCGTAATAGCACTAATATTCTCAATACCTATGTTTTTAGGAGGCTATTATTTGTTTGAGATTAATCATGAAATAAATATTGAAAATATATTGGCAGGAAGTATTTTCGTGGGTTTCATTGAAGAGTTATATTACCGTGGGTTTTTGTTTGGACAGATTTTTAGAAATACCAAACTGGGCTTCATCCCTGCTATTTTTTTTGGTGCTCTGGTTTTTGCAAGCGGACATCTCTATCAGAGTCAGGATATTTACGAATTGTTTGGAATTTTTACAGTAACATTTATGGGTGCCATTTTATTTGCATGGCTGTATGTAGAATGGAATTATAATTTATGGATTCCTGTTTTTCTTCATGCTTTAATGAACTTATCATGGCATATCTTTAATATGGACGAAACAGCTTTAGGTGGCATTATTCCAAATTTGTTAAGAGGATTAACTGTTATTTTGGCAATTGGACTAACAGTAGTATATAAGAGAAAAAAAGGTCTTCCTTTAATTATTACCAAGAATAAACTGATAAGGAATAAAGTTTAGGGGACTTTTAAAAATTCCCCTTTAACCTGATGAACCCTAATACTAGTTTTGTGTTATTTTCCCCAAGCGTAACATCAAAGTATTGCGAGAAAACAGATAGTGATAAATTATCGGTAAGTGAATATTCTATACTAGGACCAATAAACCAACCATCATTGTCAGGGAAATACATAGCTGCAAATGTGCCGTTTAGCAAAGGATTAAAAGAAAAAGAGGCTGATGCCATTACAGAATAATCGCTAAAAGCAAGAGTTTTTACCGATAAATCGCTATTGTAATATTCCATTAAATTACCAACTCTGTCGCCTGCATCCTGACTGTATAAACCTTCAACCTGTAGATTTAGAGAGTTATCAAAAATATAATTGAATGATAGTCCGGCAACCAACATTTCTTTACTGTCTTCATCTTTGTCTATGGGTAGAAAATAAGAAGCTTCGCCTCTAAAACCAATATTATTGATACTACCAGACCAACCGGTGCCAAAAACATAATCGCTTGAATTTAAAACACCTCCCATAAATTGAAAATCGTATGACCATTTATTCATCTTTAGCAAAACAGCCGTTGTAATATCGTCATTCTTATCGGCTTTTACAGCCAACTCAATCGATGATGCCATGCCTGTATAATACTGAACACGTAAAGCGTCAACCCCCGGTTTTTCAACATAATCGAAATCAAAATATGAATACGAATTAAAAATATCATTTGGATTCCAAACAAAGTTATTACCCCAATTTATCCGCTGTCTTCCGAGGCTTATATCCCAATTTCCTTTGTTAATTTTAAAAAATGCCCTATCAACAGTAGTGTTTAGTAAAAATGATTTCTCCGACAAGATATTCGTTGTCAAATTAACAAAGCCATTGTCATTATCATAATAGCCGGTATAATTTGGTATTTGCTGAAAAGACTGACCATACATAAACCTGTTACGCATTTCAATATCAACAGTAAGCCATTGTACGGGGTACCATTTAAAATTAAGTCTGTTATGAATCAGATTATCGCTTGTCCAATCAGCTTTTATATCAGAAAACATTATAGATTGCATATTTGACAAGTAGCCGTTTAAGCTCCAGTTTTTGTCTTGAGCTTTAAGCTGATAACTTACCAGCAATACTAATATCAGAAAAAAAGTATTTTGTATTTTTCTAAAAATCATCTGTAAAATCTCCTATTTTCTTGTATCATCAGTAACCTTACCGTCTTCAATTGTGATAATTCTTTTAGCCTTATTAACAACACGTTGGTCATGAGTTGAG
Source organism: Bacteroidota bacterium (assembly GCA_024762835.1). Lineage (GTDB taxonomy): Bacteria > Bacteroidota > Bacteroidia > Bacteroidales > M50B96 > JANTGP01. The sequence goes on along the minus strand of JANTGP010000053.1, from coordinate 13,237 downwards.
AATATGAATGTGATATTTTCTTTTGCGTTGAGCTCAGCCATTATTTCCAAAAGTTTCTCGGTTGATTTAGAATCAAGGTTTGCCGTAGGTTCGTCGGCAAGCACAAACTTAGGTTTCGATGCTAAGGCTCTTGCCACGGCAACTCTCTGCTGTTGTCCGCCCGACATTTGCGATGGTCGTTTGTTTTCCTGATCCTCAAGTCCTGTTGCACGAAGCAGTTCATGTGTTCTTTCGCTACGGTCTTTTTTAGGCCATTTCTGAAGATTCATAATAAACTCAACATTCTCTTTAGCCGTAAGAACAGGAATAAGGTTATAAGCCTGAAAAACAAAACCAATATTGTGCAATCTGAAATCAATCAGCTCGGATGATTTTAATTGTGATAAATCTGTTCCGTCAATAAGTATTTTACCTTCAGTTGGTCTGTCAAGTCCGCCAATCATATTTAGCAGAGTAGTTTTCCCCGACCCTGATGGTCCAACTATTGCAGCAAATTCGCCTTCTTCGAAATCTAAAGTAATACCATTTACAGCATGTACATCAACTGCTGCTGTTTTGTATATTTTCTGAACATCTTTTAATTCTAATACCTTCATGCTATATTGTATTTAAGTTATTTTCGTATAGTAAATTATTTTAATCATTATTCGCTTCTTATTGCGTCAGCAGGATTTAATTTAAGGGCTTTGTATGCCGGATAAATTGCTGATAATATTCCTGTAAGAATAATCATCAGGGTAACGATAATAAAAAAGTCGTTTGAAATTTCGGGATATGCTGTTGAAGAATAACCCATTGCTTCAAACCCTTCGGAGTATGAAGAAAAACTAATTCCTGTATTTGCTGTAATCGAAATTATCAATTTGCTTATTACCATTCCAAATACACCTCCTGTTAAAGATAAAAATATTGATTCGAGCATTATCATAGAGAAAACTCTTTTTTTGTTCATTCCGATAGCAGTCAGCATTCCAAGTTCTTTTGTACGTTCCAATACAACCATCAACATTGTATTTACTATTCCAAATGCCAAAGCTAGCAGTATAATAAACAAGAAAATAACATAAAACTGAGTAACCATATCTGCTGTCATTGCAAGATCGGGCTGTATTTTTCGCCAACTAAGAACATCTAAATTTGAGTTTGTAGATTTTACTTTTTGAAGTACCTCCTCTGTATTCTCAATATCGTTAATCTTAACAATTATTTGGTGGTATTCATCGTCTTTTAGTCCGATTAGGGGTTTAAGCTCTGAATTAAGAACAAATACTTTAGATTTCTCAAAAAAACTATTGTTTATATTATAAATACCCGCAACTTTAAAATTTGCACCTGTTTGGTTGTTATCTTTATCTAAAAATGTGAGAACAACTTTTGACCTTTTTCTGTACGATTTTGTTGCTGATGCAATTTTTTTACCATAGTCGTCTACCTCATTTTTGCTTAAAACAGATTTTATTGCTGAAAAAAACAATTTCTCATTTTTAAACCTTTTATCAGTAAATGGCAAAAGTTTATCAATTACCTCTTGGGGTATTTCTAAAGATTTTAACGAATCAATAGTTTTATCATTAATGCGATATCTTATAATATTTAATTCTTTAGCCAGATCCTGTCCAATAACTACCAGATTCTTTTTTTTAGTTTTGCTTGTAAAAAAATCGCCTGAGCCCGGAACAATACTTTTGTATAAATCAAAAACCTTTCTATCTTCGGTGGGATTAATACCAATAATCTGTACTCCTGAGTTTTTATTGGCACTATTTGCCATTCCTGCAACTACAGTTCTTTTACAAACCGCTTTTACGCCTTCAATTTTCTTTATACTCTCAGTTATTTCAGAGCTATTACTTAAAAAGTATTGCATCTCATTGTAGTCTCTGAATTTTTTTTGTGATACCTGGATTTCTGATATTTCGTTATCAATTGCCGAGCTTATTCTTTGCAATATCATCCCATTCATTAGTGCAACAGCAAAAATACCTGCAAAAATACCAACCACAACAGATAGTATTACAACAAGACTTCTAACTTTATTTCGCCAAACATTTTTCCATGCTGTTTTCCAAATCATAATATATTGTTTTTCAAGATGTCAAAATATGTTCATTATTAATTTATGCTCTAAGGGCATCTACTTCTTTAAGTTTCGCTATCCGTCTTATGGGATAAAAGATTGCAATAATTACAATTATTAAAACCACAAGAGCCTGAATATAATAGTAAGTGTCTAACCATTTAAAAGCCATAACAGGGTCGAGTCCGTAGCCTTCGTATGCCTTTGCCATTTCGCCTGATAATCTAATTGGATTATAAAAACCATAAACAATAACCGGTGCCGAAGCAGCTATTCCTGCCAGTATTCCAATAATTCCTATCATCAACATTTCAATACTTACGATTGTAGCCAATTTTGTTTTTTGCATTCCAATTGATACAAGTACACCGAATTCTCTTCTTCGTTCTGTGGTCATCATTAGTATTGTGCCAAATACCCCGAATGCAATTATCATGTAAAGTATAAAAATCATTATCATACCACTTTTGTTATCTGCATCCATTTGCTGAATCATTAGCTCATTCATTTTTCGCCATCCGAGTACAGCATATTTATCACTCAACTCATCTTTAAGATTAGCCAGAGTATTATCTATTTCTTTATCAGAATTATCTTTAAGATGAAGGATTAAAGATGAAAGCATTCCCGGGCAGCTATATAATTCTTGACATATATCAAGAGGTATAAAAATAATCCTGCCGTCGATATCAGGTGATGGCATTTTTACAATACTGCGAACCAGATACTTCCCCGCTGCCGACATTCCATGATAGCCCTGACCAATTAGTATAATAGAATCGCCAGGATTGATACTTAGATAATCAGCTAATTTTGAGCCAATCAGCACCTCATCTTTTCCACTTTCGAAGTAGGCATTTTTATAGCTGGCATATTTCCTGAAATATGGTAACACATCAGGCAATACATCATCGTCTATTCCTAAGTCCAATTGTAAGCGGGCAATACTTGAGTAATATTCGCCTTTAAACAAATCGAGGTTATTCAATATATCCTCAGGTATATCTTCTTTTTTAAGATTCTTAATTGCCAGCGAATCTAATTTAAACTTAACAAGCTTATCCTTAATCCTTGAGAGCAAATCTTCTTTATCCGGGTCAACACCCATAACCATAATGCCTTTTGATTTTGGCCCGTTTGAAGCCAAAGCAAAACTTTCAAGACGAGGAATGGTAGTGTCAACGTTTTTATCGTTTATAATTGTGCTATTTAATGCTTGTGTATTTTCAATCAGGTTGTCGATTGTTTTATCATCCCAGAAATCTCTATTCTGTACCTGTATATATCCTGAATAAGACTCTATAATATTTTTGAACATGTGCTCGTAGCTACCCAGCTGCAAAGAGCGCATTATAAGAGCAAAGAAAATTGCAAAGAAAACCGAGGCAATGGTTATCAAAGTCCTTCTTTTGTTTCTCCATAAATTCTTCCATGCTAAATTAAAATTTCCCATTATCGAAATATTTTTAACTAAATACAATACTTGTTTTATAAAAGATATACAATTGTTTACCTCAGTCGTTTCATGTTTTGTTGAGAAAAGAAATTATCGGGTATTTTAACATTATATTCAATCTCATCAATAATTACCACGGTCTTATTTCCCTGTTCATCTTCAGGAATTATTTCTATATAAGTAGGAATTTCTCTATCTCCCATCTTTTTTATCTTACCGGCTTTTTCTGTTTTTATCAGATAATCATCTTCGTCGTAGTATTCAGTTTTTAACTGAAAGTAAGTATCTTTCGAAATCCACTTTATTTGTTTTCCCCATACAACTGCCGCATCTTCTTTGGGTATCATAAGAATTTTCCAGCAGACAATTCCCTCAATGGTATCAATTCCCATAATACTATGCTCATAATCAACAATTATCGACGATTCTTTAAGAATATCGTCAGTTGAATAATCCGAACCCATCCATCCCTGTGACATCATTGAGGGAGGCAGTTTTATCATTCTTCCAATTACAGGGTTCCAGTTCCACATTTCGTTTCCCCTTTTTAAAAAGCTTTGTCCTTTTTCTTTGGCAGGATAGGTAATCAAAGTAATTGAGTAATCTTTTCCTTTACTCCATGACTTAAACTTCACTTCCCTTTGCCACGAAGGACGAATAATCTTCATGGTTAAAGTTCCAATGTTTGATTCGCCTTGCATTTTATTGTCTGCTGCTTTAATAATTTCCATTGCGGTTTTATCCTGTGCTTTAACAACTTTTTGCCAACCAACCATCGCAAACAGCAGAATTATGCTAATCAATAAATATTTTCGTTTCATATATTAAAATTTGTGTGTTTAATTTATAAATGTTTCTATAATTCTCTTCTTTAGCTTATCGGCATTAAAATATTCAGGATTTAAAACAATATCCATTATTGCACCGTCGAGTGTCGAAATAAGAAACATTGCTTCGGCTTCGGGGTCTTTACGCCCCTCGGTTTTAAAATAATTTATGAGAATACGCATAAATGCCGGCATTAACTTTTCCAGCTCTTTATTAAGAATTTCGTGAGCTTCTTTTTGCACTACAATTATAAAATACAATCGCCACGAATCTATGTTGTTTACTGTGGTTCGAAATATCTCATCAATAAAATAAATAAACTCGTCTCTTGTGAGCACACCGTCATTATTTGGGTCGAAGAAACTAAAAATCTCAGTTACTTTTGTTAGTAGAATCTCTTTCAGCAAATCAAGCTTACTGTCGAAGTAGTTATAAAGCAGGCCTTTTGACACGCCGCTTTTTTCAGCAATTTGGCTTATCGGAATCTGAATGCCTTTACTTGCAAACAGTTCTAAGGAAGCTTGCATTATCAAAGCTTTTTTATCTTCCCGTATCTTAATATTTTGCTCCTTCGTTCGTGGCGACATAATTTAATGACTGAATGGTCAGTCAAAAATATAATACTTTTTTTTAGCCTGCAAGCTTTTTTTAATATTTTTCATTCACCATTCATCGGGGATTGCTGTGTAATATAAAGATACAAAAAAGTTGTAGTTTTGTGGTATTATAAATCTAGATTTAAAATGGATTATTTGCTAATAACACTTGGGATAATTTTTCTGCTTTTTGGCATTGCCGGAGCAATTATACCGGTTTTACCCGGACCTCCATTGAGTTATATTGGATTATTATTTTTGCAATTTACCGGCAGATATAGTTTCGAATCTAATTTTTTGTGGTTATGGGCAGGTATAACAATAGCCGTTTATCTTGCCGATTATATAATTCCGGCATGGGGAACAAAAACTTTTGGAGGAAGTAAAAGAGGGGTAATTGGAAGTATTGCTGGACTAATTCTGGGCTTAATATTTTTCCCGCCATTTGGAATTATAATTGGCCCTTTTGTAGGAGCAGTTGCCGGCGAATTGTTAGCAGGTAAAGATTCTCACGATGCTATAAAGTCGGGCTTTGGCTCATTTATCGGGTTCTTAGCCGGTACAGTTTTAAAGCTTATTGCTTCAGGAATGATGACATGGTATTTTTTCGATAAACTGTTTGAATAGAGCGAAATCAAAGAAATTTAGAAATTATTATATTATCAATACGGAAATTTCGTTTATTTGTATTGAAACAAAATGAAAGATTATAAACAAGTAAAATATATATTACCTGATGAAGAATATCATTTCAATTAGCCTGATAATAATTATGGGGCTTAGCCTTAATTCATGTTCAAAAGAAAAACTTATTTCACGTCGTGTAAAAGGATTCTGGACAATTGATGTCTACCAAAAATCCGTTTATGGTGATGGTTCACCTATTCTGTCGGAAAGTAATTCATTTAACACAGCTGGTTCTTTTGAATTTGACGGGGATGGAAATGGACGTTTTAATATTTTAAAAGACCTTGGTGAAGGAACTTATTTTGGTAATTCAGAATTTCAATGGACTAATACTGACGAAACTATTTCAATAAGAACAAGCAGTGGAACAAAGACATTTCAAATTATTGAAGGTGAAAAAGACAGGATGGTTTTTGAAAGAGAAGTAAAAAACTTTTACTTTTCGGGAAACGACCATGATGTGGTATACGAAATGGACGAGCGAATTACTCTTATAAAATAAGTAGCATATAAAATCGCAATTTATAAATTAAAACATACAAAATGAAAAAGTCATATTTACTTCTTATTGTTCTAATTATTAGCCTTTCATCATGCGACCCTTTTCATGCAATTTTGCACGAAGATGATGTTGACTATTTTACTGCCTCTAACCTTGTGCCGGGTGAAATGCCTGACACATTAAAAGTTATGACATGGAATATTAAGTTTGGAGGTGGTCGAATAGATTTCTTTTTTGATTGCTATGGCGACAGGGTTATAATGACAAAATCTGAAGTAATTGATAATCTCGAGGGTCTTGCTTCTAAAATAAACCAGTATAATCCCGATATTCTTTTTATGCAGGAAGTTGATATGGATTCAAAACGTAGTGCAATGGTAAATCAGCTGCAATGGCTACTTGACAATACTGCTTTGAATTACGCTGTGTTTGCATCGCAATGGAAAGCCGATTATGTACCAAGCAATGGAATAGGACGCATAAATTCGGGAAGTTGTATTGCTTCTAAATGGAAGCTTAGTAATGCTGTCAGGATTGGTTTGCCCTTAATGGAAGAACAAAATGCGATTGTCAGATATTTTTATTTGAAGCGAAATATCCTTCAGGCAAAAATGGCTTACGGGAATAAAAACATTAACCTTATTACAACACATCTTTCGGCTTATTCGCACGACGGAACAAAGAAAAAGCAAGTTGATATATTGTACAATCTAATCGATTCATTAGACAGAACACATGAGCAGTTTATTTTAGGTGGTGATTTTAATTGTTTGCCTCCCGGAACTAAGAAACTAAATAACTTTCCTGATGCAGCTTGCGAAGCTGAGAAATTTTCAGCCGATGACTATACCGAAGAAACAGACTGGCTTGTTCCATTTTATAAATTTAATCCTGCCATTCCTTTATATCTTTACCAAAAAGATAATTCACCGTATTTTTCTCATACAACAAAAAGCCCTGCAAATGGTGGGTTCTGGTCGCGAAAGCTTGATTATATTTTTACTAATGGCAATATTGTAAAAGGATCGGGTATGGTTCATCAAGACAAATCGTCGGGTGGAATGAACACAATGGATTTATCCGACCATGCTCCTGTTACGGTTAAATATGTGGTAAAATAGCTTGAAGGTTCTTTTGTTTTTTCTGTTAATTAATCATTAATAAATAATCAATAAAATCAGGTTAACAAGTCAGTAAGTTTAGCTATTTCTTCTTTTGCATTAGCTCGTTTATAAAGAATATTATATACGGCATCTGTAATAGGCATATCAACATTATAATTGTCGTTAATTTGCTTTATGCTTCGTGTAGCATAATATCCTTCAGCTACCATATTCATCTCAAGTTGTGCTGATTTAACAGTATATCCTTTCCCTATCATTGTGCCAAAAGTCCTGTTTCTCGAAAACTTTGAATAAGCTGTTACCATCAGGTCGCCAAGATAGGCTGAGTCTTTTATGTCGCGGGGAATAGGGTAAACAGCATTGGCAAAACGTTCAATTTCGCGTATTGCATTTGAAATAAGAACAGCTTGAAAATTATCGCCATATCCTAGTCCGTGACAAATTCCGGCTGCCAAAGCAAAAATGTTTTTCAATACAGCCGAATACTCAGTACCGTATATATCTTCAGAAACAAAAGTTTTTAAATACCTGCATGTTAATTTTCCGGCAATATAATTAGCCAGCTCACTGTCTTGTGATGCAATGGTAAGATACGACAAACGCTCTAATGCGACCTCCTCTGCATGACAGGGCCCTGATATTACACCAAAATCATTAATCAAAACATTATGCTGAATCTTAAAATACTCAGCCATAAGAATATCTTCGTCGGGAATCATTCCCTTAACAGCTGAAATTACCTTTTTACCTTTTAAATCAATTGTCAGTTTAGACAAAGCCTGACTTATAAATGCAGCAGGAATTGCCATTATCAAAATCTCTGAATCCTCAACAACATCATTTATCTTATCGCATAAGCTAAGCTGTTCTGTTTTAAACTGTACATCGCTCAGATATCTGGGATTACGCCCGTACTTGCGTAAATACTCTATTGACGAATAATTACGCATAAACCAATTTACCTTATCAACATTATTAAGCAATAACTTTACAATTGCAGTTGCCCAGCTACCACCGCCAATAACAGCAATTCTCGATTCATTATTTATTTTCATAATTTTATTCTAACCAGTTCTTGACCTCGTCAATTTTAGGATTTTTGAGTCCCATTTTATGTTTCTTATTAAGGCCGCAAATATCTTGATGCAGTTTATTGGGGTTAGCTTTTTTTAGGTCTGCAACACTTAGAAAACCTGCTTTTTTAATTAACGAAACCCATTCTCCCCCAATTCCGAGTTCAATATATTTCTCATCGCTGTCGACAACAAATGCTTTCTCGGGCTTCATCTGCGGGAAAAACAACACTTCCTGTATCGAAGCCTGATTTGTCATAAACATAGTTAAGCGGTCGATCCCCATTCCCATACCCGAAGTTGGGGGCATCCCGTACTCAAGAGCTCTTATAAAATCCTTGTCGATAAACATCGCTTCATCATCTCCTTTTTCCGATAGTTTAAGTTGTTCTTCAAACCTTTGAGCCTGATCGATGGGGTCGTTAAGCTCCGAATAGGCGTTGCAAAGTTCTTTTCCGTTAACCATCAGCTCGAATCTTTCGGTGAGCTCCGGATTTTCTCTGTGACGTTTACATAGTGGCGACATCTCAACCGGATAATCAGTAATAAAAGTGGGTTGTATATAATGACGCTCGCATTTTTCGCCAAATATCTCATCAATAAGTTTTCCTTTACCCATCGACTTATCTGTCTCAATATCCAGTTTTTTGCATACCTCATGAAGCTCGCTTTCGTTCATTCCTGACACATCGATACCGGTATGGTCTTTTATTGCTTGCAGTATAGGAACCCTTTTGTAAGGTCTTTTAAAATCTATCTCTTTGTCTTCAAGAGTTACTTTAGTTGTATTATGTAAATCAAGGGCAACTTTTTCAAGCATCTCTTCGGTAAAATTCATCATCCAATTGTAGTCTTTATAGGCCACATAAATTTCCATAACGGTAAACTCCGGATTATGAGTACGGTCCATCCCCTCGTTTCTAAAGTCTTTTGAAAACTCGTAAACACCCTCAAAACCACCTACGATAAGCCGCTTCAAATACAGCTCGTCTGCAATACGCAGATAAAGAGGTATGTTTAATGCATTATGATGGGTAACAAAAGGACGTGCTGCTGCCCCGCCGGGTATAGGCTGAAGAATAGGTGTTTCTACTTCTAGATAATCTTTTGAATTAAAGAACTCACGCATCGAGTTCATTATCTTTGTCCGTTTAATGAAAGTGTCTTTAACGCCCTCATTAACAATAAGGTCGACATAACGCTGGCGATATCTTTGTTCGGGGTCGGAAAAGGAGTCGTAAACTTTACCATCTTTTTCTTTAACAATGGGCAGAGGCCTGATTGATTTTGACAAGATAGTTAATTCCTTAACATGAATTGATGTTTCGCCAACCTGTGTTTTAAATACAAAGCCTTTAATTCCAATAATATCACCAATGTCAAGCAAGCGTTTAAACACAATGTTATAAAGAGTTTTATCATCTCCGGGGCAAATATCATCACGGCGAAGATAAATCTGAATCCGCCCTTTTTCATCCTGAAGCTCTGCAAAAGAAGCACTTCCCATTATGCGTCTCGACATTATGCGTCCGGCAAAACTTACATCTTGAAAATTATTTTTTTCAACATCAAAATTTTCTAAAATCTCAACCGAACTTGCAGAAACCAAAAACTCTTCGGCAGGATATGGATTAATTCCCAGTTTTTTAATCTCATTTAAAGAATTTCTTCTTAATATTTCTTGTTCACTCAAAAAAAGCTCATTCATTATTTTTATTATTTGGGATATTCAAATATTTTCTTGTTTCGGTTTGCAAAGATAATTCTTTGAATGATTATTGTCTAATGTATCTTGATTATTGTCTGATGTTTAATATCTGTTGATTAATTATTACAGAATTCAGATCCCTTTGCTATCGGATTACTTGTTAGATATTTGATGTTTAAATGATTTCCATTTCTATCAAGGAATATTTATTATTTACAAATAAAACCTGCTATTAAACAGGCACTCAAAGTTAAATTTTAACTAAACAAAATATAGCTGTTTTATGTTCTGTTAATAAACTAATATATTGATAAATCCCTATTTAAAGAAATATCTACAAAATGTGGTGATTAATGCGGGTTTATCTATCTTTGCCTAATTAAATTTAATAAAAATATGGTTGTTTTAAAATTATTATTTCTTACGATAGGACTGCTTGCACTAGCTTTTTCGGGATTGGCTATTAAGTTATTACTAAATAAAAATGCCAAATTTCCGGAGCATAGAATTGGTCATAATAAAGAAATGAGGAAACGAAAAATTTACTGTATAAACACTCAGGACAGGATGGAACAAAAAAGATATCTCAAAGAGCAAAGAGCAAAGTTAGAAGCACAAAGACAAGCAGATGCCGAGAAATATCTTATTTATCAAAAAAACACTGAAAAGCCTGATTTATCACAAATTAGAATCGCAATAGATTAGAATCTCTAAAGAATATCAATTCAATTGTAACATTCGTATCAACAATACATTACTGTAAACATATACTTTAAAGGCTATGAGTAAAGTATCTAAAGCTCAAAGAACTAGTTGAAGTAGCAGAGAGACGAATGCTTAGTTGTTGTGTGCTGGCATTCCTTGTTTTCAGTCATTTTATCTTTCAAATTTGCCGCATTTTTCATTTTTTCCTGTGCGTTGGTAGGACATATTCTTCCCGATTTTTCATCGGGATATGTATGGCTTATAGTAAGGCTTTTAGTACGTTATACCTATCAAATCTATATGTACCTTTTTTACTGTTGTTACTTTCAAACGTTTGCTTATTATATATTCTCGTCAGTTTTTTATCACCAGCAATCTTATTTTTAATAATCTCATCATTTTCAATAAGTTCAAGTTCTGAAAAAAGAAACCATTCTATTAAAATGTCTTTGTAACGCTGATTTGTGCGATTGGCATTAACTGTTAAGTAATTATATTTATCCAGAAAGTCAACTGTTGAAATAGTATTGATTATTTCCAGTATTTGCTCCATTGTATGAGTTTCTCCTGATAGGAAGTCCCATAGTTCTGATGCTACAAGAGTTTCATCTTTATCAAAATACTTAGACATATTAATGATTTGCCCCAAAAATCTATCCTTATCAAAACTTGTTTCGGATTCATTTTCAGTATCAACTGTCGGGTCAAATGGAAATCCCATATAAAACAAAATATCTCTATTCTGGAACTCTCTATATAATGCTGCCTTACCTTCTAAAATCTTTTGTTTTTCTCCTTTCATCTCACCTGAATTCGGTTTCACTGATTTTAATTCAATAGCACAAACAGAATCATCATCTAAAATAAAGACATCGGCAGAGAAGTCCATTGCATCGATTAGAGCATCATCATAATTAGCAAACAATAATTTATTTTCGGTATTTAAGTCTGGACTCTTTGTTTAAGTACTGAGGTCAGCAACAATTTTACTTATATGATTCCTTAGTGATTGAGTAATTTTAAGGTTACCTAATCTTCCAGATGTATATTCTCTTTTCTCTCCGTGACTTATATGATGAGAAATATTTTCAAAAAATGTTTGACCAAGTGTTGAATTTAAACCTTGCAACCAACTACTCAACGAAATGAAAAAAGGTATATCTGAAACTTTATCTTCAAATTTATCTGTAAAAGCATTTAAGAACGCTTTATGAAATGGTGCATTTCTGTTTTGCGAAGCGTCTTCTGGGAAACTGTCGAATCTGCTAACAAGAGTTTTTATTACTTCTGTGGCTATTTTTTCTTTTATACTATTATCTAATGCCATTATTTATTCTCTTTTAAATGAAAAATTATTTCCAATACGCATTTCTGTCTTTTTCTACACGGTTTAATACAGGTCTTTTATATTGATTTACAATTTTCATCCCTGCTATTTCTGCTATTTTGGGATATAAACCGTATTTGTCATTTGCTACTAAAAAAACATCATAATTTTCTTTAAGATATTTTTTACTATTTATAAGCACTTTTGCAATTCCTTTGGCATAACTTTCTCTTGCTTCACGTCCTTGACCTTTGTATAACGGACCAATTTCTAATTCATCTTTTCTTTCAAAGCCAAATAAATCATATGAATATGCGTGTTGTTCGTGATAGTCAATAAGCCCAACATAAGGTGGACTTGAAAAAACACCATCAATTTTTTGTTCGCTAACAAATTTAGAAAAATCTGGTTTTCTCTTCTTGAGTTCTGAAACTATATTAATATTACGACTGTCTCCTGTTAAACAAATTTGATTTGTATTACTTCTTAATTTATCAAATTGTTCTAATCGCTTCAAGGTATCTTTTGTGTACCGGTTCCACCAACTATCAATTGAGAATAGAGGTTTACATATTTTTCCGTGTTTTTTGCAGTAATAAGTAGTGATTTGAGGTTCAAAGAGTGTTGCTAAATCAGAATGGGTTGTTGCTCTACAAGAGCGAATAGTTCGACTTAATACAATGCTTAAAATCCTTTTTGTAGGGATATCTTTTATTTTCCTAATTTCATTAAAAACAAAATTAATTTCATCTCGTATAACTTTTGTAAACCATTTATCTAAAAAGGTTTCAGATTTTTCTTGTTTAAGTTCTATTTTGTACTTTTTAATTAGATTTTCATAGATAGGTAAAAAAACTATTTCTTTTTCTTTACCATAAATCTTTTCGTTAATTTCTTTTTGTCTTACTTTATATTTGAATTCTGGTGAAGGAAAATATTTAGCATTAAAGATTTTTAATTCTTCCAATAATTCTGCTTCAAATTCTGTATTGCTTCTACTTTTAAGGTAATCTTTTAATTTTAAAGAAATTTTATTCGCTATGTTTTGAATCAATTGAAAATTATAATTGCCAATTTTAGAATTGCTTATTTGAGTATTAAATGCTGAAACATCTATACCAATTGCATTTATTCCTAATTCATTTGCTTGAACC
>JANTGP010000052.1 GCA_024762835.1 Bacteroidota bacterium | reverse complement strand
ATTACTTTTGAGTATAACTATTTTCTCATGTGAATACGAAGAAATTGTTCCCCCGTCTACTTTACCGGAGAATGTAAGTTTTAGTATGGATATTATTCCTATATTCAACCAAAGCTGTAATGCAATTGGTTGCCATAGTGTTGGTGGTATTTCACCTGATTTATCAGAGGCAAATGCATATACTGATATTTTTGATGAGAACCTTGTAGACCTTAGTAATGCCGAAAATAGTATCTTGTATAAGAGAATGACTGACGTTCAAAGTCCTATGCCAATGTCGGGCATATTGTCTGAAACTCAAACCAATAAAGTTCTTGTCTGGATAAGAGAAGGTGCACAAAATAATTAATCTACTATAACAATGAAAAATCTTTATTTAATTATAGCTTTAGTATTCTTTTCATTACAATCATATTCACAGGACGATTTAATGGATATTCTGGATGATGAAGTTGAAGAAGAAATTGAATATATAATTGCGACTTTCAAATCAACCCGTATTATCAATGGTCATTCCATTGAGAGAATGAAAAAGGGACAGCTTGATTTTAGAATCAATCACCGCTTTGGTCAACTAAATAGCGGAGGTTATGAATTATGGGGACTTGACAATGCACTTATCAATCTTTCTTTTGAATACGGAATTAACGACCGGATAATGATTGGATTCAGGCGAGGAACAAACAATAAGGTTTATGACGGGTCTGTAAAATTTTCGTTGTTAAGACAATCTAAAGGGAAGAGAGTTATGCCGGTTTCGGTATCATATTTTTCCGATATGTCGTTTAAAACTCAAAGAGGATATTTAGATTTGCCAAATATAAGCGATGCAGGTTTCGATATTAATCAGCATCGACTTGCTTTTACGCATCAGTTGCTTATTGCCAGAAAATTTAATGATAAACTTTCTTTGCAATTATCGCCTTCTTTTGTACATAGAAATATAGTTGCTCCCGGCGAAAATAATGATATTTATGCCTTAGGTATTGGTGGCAGATATAAATTTATCCGTAGAGTGGCTTTTACTTTTGAGTATTTTTATACAAATAATGTTACTGCCGATAATATCTATCATTATCCACTTGCCATTGGTTTCGATATTGAAACGGGAGGACATGTGTTTCAGCTTTTTGTAACAAATTCAAGAGCAATGGTTGAAGATGGTTTTCTTGGAGAGACCACAGGTAATTGGCTTGATGGTGGCTTGTACTTTGGCTTTAATATGTCGAGAGTTTTTGCACTAGCCGGTTCAGAATAAAATAATAAGTTTAATAAAATAATATATCATGAAAAGTAGAATAATCTTAGTCTTAATATTTGCTTGCTTGTCAATTGGCATGCAAGCTCAAAAGTATATCACCAAAACAGGTACTATCGAAATATTTTCTGAAACACCTATGTTTACCATTGAGGGTATTAACAGGAAAGTTGCAAGTGTAATTAATGTAGAAACTGGTGATGTTGTAGCATCAACCTTAGTACGGTCATTTAAATTTAAAGAGGCTCTTGTTGAGGAACATTTTAACGAGAATTATATTGAATCCGATAAATTTCCAAAATCAATTTTCAAAGGAAAGATAATGAATATTGATAAAATTGATTTTTCAAAAGACGGTTCTTATGAAATTACTTTCGAGGGGAAGTTAACAATTCATGGTACAACAAACTATATAAAAGAGAAAGGTAACTTAACAATAAAAGAAGGTGTTATAACCGTAATTGTCGATTTCTCGGTTTCTCTTAAAGCTTATAAAATTAAAGTCGAAAAGTCGTATGAAGATGCAATAAAGGATGATATTTTACTGAAAATACATTTTGATTATAAACCATACAATAAAAAGAAATAACAATAGAACTTATTGAGCTTTTAACAGGTTCATCCTTAACAATAAGAAAATGAAAAAGTGGCTTAAAATAATTTTAATAATTGCAGTAGTTGGAATATTCGCCGGTGCCGGTACGGTTTATTATATTTTCAATATGCCGCATCGCGATGTTGAGCATGAGAAGCTTGCATACACAATTGAAGCTAGCATGTTATACAGCGAATATAGCAATAACGAAGAAGCCGGTAATAGTAAGTTTGGTAATAAAGTTATTCAGGTAAGCGGAAAAATTGCTGAAATATCAAGAGATGCTTATCAGGTTTCAATTACCTTGGCTGATCCGATGGAAGGTGTAAATTGTGCTCTCGATAGCATTACAATAGTTGATAATAAAGCATTTGTAGAGTCTTTAAAAGAAAACGATACTATTACTTTAAAAGGAAAATGTGATGGCTTTGATATGATAATGGGGGTTGTTCTAACCCGTTGTTATATTGTAAAGTAAGTGTGTAATAAATAGTTAATTTAATAAATGTTTGAAGAAGGGACTTCCATAAATTGGATGCCCCTTTTTTAATATCGCTGCCTTAGTTTTTTTTAATTTAGATTTAAAAAATCAGAAGTACTGAAAGAAGATAAGAGTAATCAATAATTACTGCCTTTACGGGCCAAACATTTCTGTTTGCAAGTCTACTATTATATTATTATTTTTGTAACCTATGTAATTTTATGTAAGAACACATTAATTGTAAAACATTTGTATAATAAAAAATCATTAAACAGAAATAGTTGAATGAGTAGATTATTAAAAATATTATTTCTGATAACGGTGATTGTTTCCTTTATCTCATTAAGTGGGATATTAGCACAAGCACCACCACCGCCACCACCCCCACCTGATGGGGGAGATACGCCTGTTGGCGGTAATTTACCTTTAAATAACGGAGTTTATTTTTTCTTTGCTTTTGCTGCTGCATATATTTCTTATCATGTAATAAGAATAAAAAGACTGGCAAAGATGTAGGTACCTCCTAATGTTATTCAGGGTAATAACCTTTCATTATTCCTCTTTTTGAGTTTCTGATAAAAAGAATAATCTCATCTCTTTCTTTTGATGCCGGCATTACTGTCTCAATACGGTCAACTGCATTATTTACATTAAGACTGCTTAAGAAAAGATGACGATAAACTTCTTGAATCTCATTTATCTTTTCGTTGGTAAATCCTCGTCTTCTTAAACCTATTGAGTTTATACCGATATATGAAACCGGTTCTCTGCCTGCTTTAACATAATGGGGAATATCTTTGCGAACTAATGAGCCACCTGATATCATTACATGCGAGCCAATATGCACAAACTGGTGAATTGCAACCAAACCGCCAATAATTGCCCAATCATCAATCTCGACATGACCTGCAAGAGTTGCTGCATTTGCAAGAATACAATTATCGCCGACAACACAATCGTGGGCAACATGGGCATAGGCCATTATTAAACAATTATTGCCAACTTTTGTAACTCCTGAAGCTTTTGTCCCTCTGTTTATGGTTACACATTCACGAACGGTTGTGTTGTCACCAATAAGGGCAATAGTTTCTTCGTTATCAAATTTTAAGTCCTGAGGTATACCTGAAATTACAGCACCGGGAAAGATTCTGCAATTCTTTCCAATTCGTGCACCTTCCATTATAGATACATTTGAGCCTATCCATGTTCCTTCACCTATTTCTACATTCTTGGCAATATTAACAAATGGCTCTATTACAACGTTTCTGGCAATTTTTGCTTCAGGATGAACGTATGCTAGTGGTTGATTCATTATTATTTTGTTTTGAGTATTTTAGCCATAAATTCACCTTCAGCAACAAGACTATCTCCAACAAAACTTTGCCCTATCATATTAGCGATTCCACGACGTATTGGTGATATTAACGATAATTTGAAAACTAAAGTATCTCCGGGCACAACATTTTTTCTAAACTTTACTTTATCTATTTTCATAAAGAAAGTAAGATAATTTTCAGGGTCGGGAACAGTACTTAAAACAAGTATTCCGCCCGTTTGTGCCATTGCCTCAACCATTAATACGCCCGGCATTACAGGTGCTCCCGGAAAGTGTCCGGCAAAGAATGCTTCATTCATAGTAACATTCTTCATCCCAACAACTGAATTGTTGTCCATCTCCAGTATTTTATCTATCATTAAAAACGGTTGGCGATGAGGTAAAATATTCATTATCTGATTTACATCGTATAATGGTGCTTTGTTGAAATCAACAACGGGAATCTCGGCTTTTAACTTTTCTTTTTTTATTACAGCCCGAATCTTTTTTGCAAACTCGGTATTTGCATGATGTCCGGGCTTTGTGGCAATTACTCTTCCTTTTATTTGTTTACCAACAAGTGCCAAATCGCCAATCACATCAAGTAATTTATGACGTGCCGGTTCATTTGTGTAAAATAAATCAACGTTATTTAAAATACCTTCTGATTTAACTTCAACTGTGGGTTTACTAAAAAGTTTTGCAAGCCTGTTTATTTCATCTTGCGAAACCTCTTTGTCAATTATTACAATGGCATTGTTTAAATCTCCTCCCTTTATTAAGTTATTTTTCAATAAAGGTTCAAGTTCGCGTAAAAATACAAATGTTCGGCATTCTGCAATCTCATCTTTAAAGTTTTCTAAGTTACTCAAACTGGCAAATTGATTATTCAGCATTTTTGAGTCGTATGAAATATTTACATTAATTCTGAATTCGTCATCAGGAATTAGCATGAGTTCAATACCTGATTCCTTATCAAAATATGTAATGCTTTCTTTAACTGTAAAATATTCTCGTTCCACATCTTGCTCAACAATCCCGGCTTTGTCGATAGCATCGGTAAACATTTTTGCACTACCTCCCATAATGGGGACCTCTTGATTGTCTAATTCAATCAAAACATTATCAATCTGCAATCCGTAAAGGGCAGCAAGAATATGTTCGACAGTGTAAATACGTACAGCTTTTTCTTCAATAGTTGTACCTCTTGCCGTGTCAACTACATTATCAGCAATTGCCGAAACTACCGGCTCGCCTTCAATATCTGTTCTTTTAAATTTGTAGCCGTGATTTACCGGTGCGGGCAGTAATTTTAGATTTACGGTTACACCTGTATGCAGACCTGTACCGCTTAGAATTATTTCTTCTTTAAGAGTTCTTTGTAGATTGGACATTATTCATCTAATATTTATTTTCAAAGGCACAAAAGTAGTAATAATACCTATTCTTTAAAAGTAGATGAGTTTGTGAGGATAGTTGCCAGATAATTAGTGTTATAGGTAAAGTAACTAACAGGTATGATAAAATTACTTATTTGTCTCAACTCGCAAATTCCTAATCGATGTATTGTTTTTTTAGTTTGTCAAGCATCTTATTTAGTCTTGATATTTCTTTTTGCAGCTCAGGTAGTTTTTTAAATAATATAAGAGACCTTCTTTGAATGCTTAAGTCAATAGCGGGTGAGCCTAATAAAACAGAGCCTTCTTTTTTAACACTTGATGTGACTCCTGATTGGGCACCAACCATTACACCATCTGCAACGGTAATATGTCCGTTTACCCCAACTTGTCCGGCAATAATACAGTTTTTACCAATTCTTGTTGAGCCTGCAACTCCCACTTGTGCAACTATGACAGAGTTCTCTCCAATTTCAACATTATGTGCAATTTGTACAAGGTTATCAATCTTAACTCCTTTTCTTATTATTGTTGAGCCTAATGTAGCACGGTCGATGCTTGTGTTTGCTCCAATCTCAACATTATCTTCGATTATAACATTTCCTATTTGTGGTACTTTTTTATAATCCTTATTGCTTTTTGCTGCAAAGCCAAATCCATCAGAGCCTATAACCGTACCACCATGAATAATGCAATCTTTTCCTATTTTGCAGTTGGCAAAAACTTTAACACCTGCGTATAATATTGTATTGTCTTCAATGGTAACATTATTCCCGATATATACTTGTGGATATATCTGCACATTGTTCCCAATTTTAGCATTTTCGCCAATATAAGCAAAATGGCCTACATAAATATTCTTTCCTTTTTTTGCTGATTTTTCAATAAAGCTATTTTTTGCTATTCCTTTCTTAGCTTCTTTGTTTTTGTTGTAAAGTTCCAGCAATGATGCAAAAGAATTATAAGCATCATCAACACGTATTAAAGTGCTTGAAATCTCTTTTTCAGCCTCAAAATCTTTATTAACAATTACAATTGAGGCTTTGGTTTTGTAAATGTATTTTGAGTATTTAGGATTAGCAAGGAATGAAATTGAACCCTCTGTTCCTTCTTCTATTTTTGATATGCTATTAACTTCCACTTCCGGATTCCCTTCAATTACTCCGTTTAAGAATTTTCCAATTTCCCCTGCGGTATATTTCATTAGTTTATATTTCTGGTTAATAGTTTCCCAAATAATTATTCGGAAAGTTTAATTAATATTGATTTGATGCAAATGTAATAATATTTATTTCATATAAAATTTAAATTAAATATTCTCAAAGCTATGGTTTTAAACGATGTCTTTGGGATAAATAAGAAAATGCTTTTTAGCTTTTTTCGATAATATTTTAATGTTTAAAATATCTGATGCTTCAGAAAGTTCTATAAGGCTTCCGTCTTTGTTAAGAATGTTAATTTGCGAGTCTTCAAGTGTATAGGCATAATTACTGATGCTGTCTGAAAAAACCAAATAATCAATTTTTTTTAAGTTAATTTTGTACAATTCACTAGCTGATGCTTTTATTTTGTCTATTTTGTTTTTGCGGAATCTCTCTTCTTGTATTTCAATACGGAAAAGTTTTCGATTGAGAATACTTTTTGAGAGTAGAGACAATACCTTGTCGGAATGCTCAGACCATTCTTTTATTGAGACCATTATATCATCATCATCCAACGAGGTAAATAAATCTAAGATTGATTTTTGGCCGGGTTCCGGACTATCATAAAAATTCGAGTTGTTAATCTCATTATAAAGAAAAAAATGTAATGATGGTGTAGCAAACAATTCAACATTGTTTTTTGCTAATTCTTTTGCCCTTTTCAATGTCTTGATAAGCATACTCTCGGCAGATAAAACCGTTTTGTGCAAGTAGACTTGCCAGTACATTAATCTTCGTGCAATTAAAAATTTCTCAACCGAGTAAATTCCTTTTGCCTCAACAACGAGCTCATCATCAATCACGTTTAACATTTTGATAATCCTTTCAGAGCCGACCACACCTTCGGAGACACCGGAAAAGAAACTATCGCGTCTGAGATAATCCAAACGGTCCATATCAAGTTGTCCCGAAACAAGTTGATGTAGAAACTTACGGTGATAGTTATTCTGAAATATTTCGAGAGCCAAGTCAAGTTTTCCACTGAAATTGCTATTTAACTTCTGCATAATTGCCAATGAAATTTCTTCGTGAGAAATATCCTTAACTATACTATGTTCAAGTGCATGAGAGAATGGGGCATGACCAATATCGTGAAGCAAGATTGCAATACAAACAGCTTCGTATTCTTCATGAGAAATATTATTACCTTTTGCTATTAAAACATCAAGGGCTTTTGTCATCAAATGCAGCGAACCGATAGCATGTTGAAAACGTGTGTGTAAGGCACCCGGATAAACAAAATGAGTTAATCCCAATTGCTTTATTCTTCGCAAGCGTTGAAAGAATGGATGTTCCAACAAGTCAAATATAATATCGCTTGGAATATTTATGAATCCATATACGGGGTCATTGATAATTTTTCGCTTATTTTGTGTTTTCAATGAAATAATAGTTTTATTAATTTATACAAATATAGTAATGAAAATTAAAAGGATCAGTATTTTACTTATTTTTAGTTTATTAGCAATTGGTTTCTCTTCGTGTATGAAAACCGAAGCTATTAAATTACAGGAAGTTGAGAGTGTTGTTATAAAGTCGATAAATGACGATACCATGAAAATGAATATCTCATTATTGATTTCTAATACGAATAAATTACGATTTAGAGTAAATGAGATTGATTTAAGAATTTATGCCGGTGATGTGGAACTGGGTAAAATTGATGATATTGATTCCTTTGATTTATTGCCCGATTCAGTTCAGTCATGTAGTATTCCTTTAAATGTAGATTTGGATAATATTGAAGATAATGCGAAACAGATAACCAAAGCTCTTTTAAAGAAAGGTGGTAAAATGAGACTGAAAGGTTATATTGAAGCACGTTCGTTTATTTTTTCTAAAAAAATTGAAATAGATAAAGAGAAGCGAATAGATATCCTGAAAAGTATTTTTGGATAAAACTGTTATCTGAATAACTTATTAAATACCTCTTCAACTTTATTTACATACTCGATTGAAATCTTGTAGTTTCTTTTGTCAAGACCTTTCTTGTTATATCCTGAGATAAATATCTTTGAGAATCCCAGTTTTTCTGCTTCGCTTATTCTTTGGTCAATATGGCTTACTGCTCTTATTTCGCCGGTAAGTCCTACTTCGCCGGTAAAACAATAGTCTTTGCTGATAGATAGATTAAGGTCGGAGGAAAGTATTGCTACTAAAACGCCAAGGTCAATTGCAGGGTCGTTTACTTTAACTCCGCCGGCAAGATTAAGAAATACATCTTTGTTTGATAGTTTGAATCTTGCCCGTTTTTCAAGAACAGCAAGCAGCATATTTAATCTTCGTAAATCGAAACCTGTCCCAGAGCGTTGAGGCGTGCCGTATGCAGCTGTACTTACCAAAGCCTGAACTTCAATAAGAATTGCTCTGTTTCCCTCAATCGTAGCAGCTACTGATGTGCCGCTATAATTCTCTTTGCTTTGCGAAATAAGTAATTCCGAAGCATTATTTACTTCTCTTAAGCCTGTGTTTTGCATCTCGAAAATTCCAATCTCCGATGTTGAACCAAATCTGTTCTTTATCGACCGTAGTATGCGATAATAATGATTCTGGTCACCCTCAAATTGTAAAACAGTGTCTACAATATGTTCAAGAATTTTAGGACCTGCAAGATTTCCTTCTTTGTTTATATGCCCAATGAGAATAAATGGTGTGTTGTTTTGCTTGGCGTATCGAAGTATTTCGTTTGTACATTCTCTTATTTGCGAAACACTACCAGGCGATGACTCTATTCTATCTGTTGAGATGGTTTGAATTGAATCAATAACCACAAATTCAGGTCTTATATCATCAACATGAATCATTATATTTTCTAAAAGAGTCTCGCTTAATAATATACATTCATCGTTTTTTATTCCAATACGTTCTCCTCTGAGTTTTATTTGTTGAAGGCTTTCTTCACCCGAAACATATAAAATTCGCCGGCCCTTTAAACGAAGAGACAATTGTAAAATCAGTGTAGATTTTCCAATGCCTGGTTCGCCGCCAAGAAGTACCAAAGAGCCCTTAACCATTCCTCCCCCAAGTACTCTGTTAAGTTCAATAGAGCGTAAGTCGATGCGTGCCGTTGTTTCGCTTACTATTTCATTTATTTTTACAGGCTTTGACAGTTTGTTGTAGTTACTTCTGTTTTTCTCTTTTTTTATAACAACTTCTTCAACATAAGTGTTCCATTTTCCGCAAGAGGGACAACGACCAATCCATTTGGGAGAGCTTACTCCACATTCCTGACAAACATATGTTGTTTTAGCTTTAGTCATAATACATTATGTATAAAATTAAGAATTAAGCTCTCCTTATCAATAGATAATTATTTTACAAATATAACTTAGTTTTCCGTAATGTCCTATCGCCGGAATTTATGATAAACTTAGCTTGAAACATGGGTTCATGGAATATGCTTCATTTACAGAAGTTTGGTTTAACATTTTTTTTTAATATTTTTGCAATAGCCGGAGAGTAAGAATAATTCTGCTATTCGAAGGTCTCTTTTTTTCTCCCGAAAGTATTAGGGATAACTAATTTATAAATTATGAAATATCTAAGCTTGTTAATTATATTTATTGCCTTTGTCTTTGAAACTAACTCTCAGACCAATTTAATGAATACCGAGCCCTGGGCATATTGGCTTCAGGATATAAATATTCAAACTATAGTTAATGATAGTTCTTTTGAGATTATAGTGTTCGATTATTCAGCTGATGGTGTCGATAGTCAGAAATGGACTCCTGCTCAGATTGATTCTGTTAAAAACAGCGGAAAAATGGCAATCTCATATATCTCTATTGGCGAAGCCGAAGATTATAGATATTACTGGCAAAGCTCTTGGTCAAGTTCTCCACCCTCATGGCTTGGAGGTGAAAATCCCGACTGGCCTGGCAATTATAAAGTGAGATTCTGGGACCCTTATTGGCAGGCAATAGTGTTTGACTATCTCGACACAATACTCCTGCAGGGGTTTGATGGTATTTACATGGATTTGATTGATGCGTATTATTATTGGTCGGTTGAAAATCCCGAACAGATATACGCCGATTCTCTAATGTGCCAATTTGTAGTAAACATCAGGTCTTATTGCGACTCGGTAAGAGGTGATAACTCTTTTGTTGTTATTCCGCAAAACGGGAGTGATGTGATGGATCAGATAAATGTTTCACCTGCATTAAAAACTTCTTATTTTAATGCCATTAACGGAATTGGTGTCGAAGATGTTTTTTTCTCAGGACCACTGGATGAAAATAATCCACATAATCCGGATATGTACCGGATTGGGATATTACAGCAATATCTGCAACAAAACAAACAGGTTTATGCAATCGACTATTTAACTGACCCTGCAAAGATTAGTCAGTTTTTAGCTGATTGTGCCACATATAATTATGTCCCCTATGTTTGTACAAGAGCATTGGATAATTTATGTGGAGGAATAGTTACAAATATTGCAGATTTAGATAGTGAGTTGACCGGAATTGTTATTTCACCTAATCCTTCTTCAAACGAAGTCAATCTGTTGTTTAGTAATTCATTGCCGGATTTGTTATATAAGATACATGTATTTGATACTTTGGGACAATCTTATAAGGTGACACAGGGGCAAAAAAGTAAGAATGCTATTTCAGTTAATATTTCGGCTTTACCTAATGGGGTGTATTTTATAAATATCAGCTCTGATAAAGCTAATGTTGTTAAAAAGATTGTGGTATCGCGTTAAGCTAAGAGTTAATATCTTGTGATAAACGGGAAACAATCGAAGCAAGTTTCTTTTTATCAAACTGACGTAAATTGTCAACTACCTTGGCAAAAAGATGCTCGTCTAAGTCTAATGAAGGATCTTTCTTTTTCAGCCACTCGTATCTTTCAATTCCAAAACCGTAACCGTAGTTTATTGCAGTTCGTATTATTTGATATTCAGGGGCAAGCTCAATATCCTCATTGTTAATTTGTTCTATCTTTTTAGTTATAAAATACATTGACCTGCAACTGGTGTTATTCAAAACTATCACAGTATTTTTACTATCGATAAAACGTGAGATTGCACTACGGAAGCCTTCCCATAAGCCATTGTGATATATGACTTTATGCTCGCCAATATTTTTTATTCTGAAACCGTAACCATAACTAAATGACCAACGATTTCTGATTTTCCCTTTTGTAAAAGCCTCTTCAGTTGATTCTTCGCTTATCAGCTTGTTATCGTACAATGCTTGATCCCATAAGAACAAATCACCGGTTGTGGAGTATACACCTTTATCACCAACAATACCATCATGTAATGATTCGCCATATGGGCGATATCTGTGCCACCGCCTAAAATATCCCAGCATATAATCTGATTGTACATCAATATTTGCAGCTGAATGTATGAAACTATGACACATTCCTAATGCAGAGAATATGTTATTCTGAATAAAATCTTCAAAAGGCTGTTTGGTAACAACTTCAATAATAGAAGCTAATAATACATAACCGGTATTACTGTACTCATGTTTCCTGCCGGGGCTAAAATATACAGGTAGATTTAATTCCGACAATAATCTTACTACATCTTTATTTGTGGGTAGTTTATCAGATTTCCAATTATGTTCTAACATCCACATATAATTTGGCAAACCGGCAGTATGTTGAAGTAAGTTTTTAATTGTTACCCCTTTATATGGAAGATTAGGTAAATAGATTCTAATATCGTCATCAAGATTAAGCTTGGATTGCTCCTTAAGCATAAGTATTGCTAAGGCTGTAAATTGTTTACTTACTGATGCCAGTTGAAAAGTTGAAGTATCTTTCAATTCTTCCTTTTCGGGAAAAGAACTATAACCGTATGACTTTTTTAAAATAAGCTCGCCATTATGAGCAACTAAAACATTTCCGTTAAATCCATAATACTTTTGCGAAAATTTCAAGAAAGAATCAATACGGTTTACCTTATCGGCATAAAACAATTGGCTTAGCTTTTTATATTGTGATATATCAAGTTTTTCCATCTCTACATTATGCAGAGTATTAGAGCTATTCTTACCCGAAATAAATGATAAGAGTAAAATTGATATTAATATTATTAAGAATTTCCTCATGTTTCAAATACTTGAAACTATTTGTATAACTTATTATTATATTTAATTGCAAAAAAATAAAAATTATCAGCCTTAAGCAAGTTAATAATACTTAATAAGTAAACATGTTTTTCAACAACCGGTATTGGTATATCAATTCTATATTTATTTCTTTAAAAATAAAGCCTGAGGCAGTTGCAAAGATTCGGATTATTAATAACTTTGCTTAAATAGTTGTATTTTATCATCTGTAATTCAAACAGTATGAATAATATCATTAGGAAGAATCCAATTGTAAGAATAGTCATACCTTTTATAATAGGTATTATTATAGCTTATAATTTTTATTTTCAGGTGAGCTTGTGGCTGGCAGCAGGGTCTATTGCATTGCTTCTCTTAATACTTTTTAACTCATCAAAAACACTTGTGTCAAGTTTTAAGTATCGCTGGCTTAACGGATTATTAATCTTAGTCGTATGGTTTTTTATTGGAGGTGCTGTTTTAATTATCTATAATATTCCTGAGTGTAAATATGAAAATGATATTACGGAAAAAATATACTATGGCAAGATAGTTAATATGCCCGAAGATGCCAAGACATTCCGTAAGATGGAGGTTAAATTGCAAGCCTGCAAATATTCAGACACTATACAAGAACAAGATGAAAAGGTTATTCTGTATATCCCTAAAGACAGTTTATCTGATAAGCTAAATTATGGCGACTTTATTTTCTTTAAAACAAAACTTCATCTGATTACAAATAAAGGAAACCCCGATGAGTTTGATTATGCAACTTTTATGAAAAGAAAGCAAATATGGAGAAGTGGATTTTTATATGGTGATTCATGGAAAGCAAGCGGAAGGAATGAAGCATCAATTATTCTTAAAACTGCATATAAGGCAAGAAACAGCTTGCTGAGTATCTTAAAAGAAAATGGTATTTCAGGAAAAGAGTTTGCAGTTGTTTCTGCTCTAACATTAGGCTATAAGGCTGAGCTTGATGAACCTACCAAATCTGCTTTTGTTGCAAGCGGAGCAATGCATATAATGGCAGTTTCGGGTTTACATGTTGGTATTATTCAATTAATATTGAACTACATTTTATTCTTTTTTAAACGATTTAAGAGAGGAAAGCTTATAAAAATGCTTATTATAATTCTTTGCCTTTGGGCTTATGCACTTATTACAGGCTTATCGCCATCGGTAAGCAGAGCCGCATTAATGTTTTCATTTATTCAAGTTGGTATTTCACTTAAACGAGATATCAGTATCTTTAATATAGTGGCAATTGCCGCTTTGGTAATTCTTTTATTTAATCCAAACCAATTGTTTGAAGTTGGTTTCCAATTCTCATTTCTTGCTGTTTCGGGTATTATTTACCTTCATAACAAAATATACAAACTGCTTAGTTTTAAATATTGGATACTTGACAAGGCATGGGCAATTACGGTAGCATCTTTTGCTGCCCAACTCTCATTAGGGATATTGAGCATTTATTATTTTAACCAGTTTCCTAATTATTTTTTACTGAGTAATCTGATTATTATTCCACTCACATTTTTAATTATTACATTTACTGTTGGACTGTTTGTCTTTACATTTACAGTTTTTTCATCAATATTTGCATTCATTCTTAAATATCTTGCATGGTTCTTAATCCGTTTTGTTAGTTTTATACAGGAGCTACCATTTTCGCAAAGTACCGGTATTTATCTCAATATTCCCGAAGTTATAATCTGGTATAGCTTAATAATTCTAATAATTGCATTGTTTGTTCGTAAAAAAGCTGTGTACCTTTTGCTTGCCCAGTCTTTGCTAATTGTACTTTTAAGTAAGAGCTTTGTGTCATATGTTTCAGTTAAGGATACAGCTGAGATAACTGTGTTTAATCTAAACAAATCCATTGGGATATTTGTAAGTAACACAAATCAAAGCTGTCTTATCTGCGATTCGGTATTAGCAAACGACAGTATAAGCAGAGGTTTTTATTTCAAAAAATTCTTATCTCATAGGAACTCATACAACAGCCCCGTTATTAGTATTAGTGACACCTTAAGACATGGTAAAAACAAGAATATATTTTATAAGGATGTAATAAATTCAGGTAGCAAAAACATAATGGTTTTGCATGACGAACATTATAAAAACAAAACAGGAAACAAACTTCAGGTTGATTATATGCTCATTACTAACAATGTAAACTATTCTATTGATGAGCTTCTTTCATTATTTAAATTTGAGAAACTAATTATTGCAGCTGACAATACTTACTTAAATATTAATAAATGGCAAAAAGAATGTAAGAAAAAAGGAATCCCTTTTTACAATATTAGAGAATCCGGAGCATTTAGTTGTAAATGAATTATCGAAGTAAGATGCCTATTTCCTGAATGGTTTTTAATACTTACTAAAAGTTGATTATTCCCACAATATCAACTAAGAAATAACATAAGATTAAGAAAAAAGAATAGATTGAAAGTAACTTGACATTTATATATTGTGAAATAGGAATTCCCAGTTTCTTATTGCTATAAATTACTAATATTATTTTATCGATTATATAGGCAATAACAGTTGCATAAGCTACACCAACTATTCCCCATATATTAATAAAAACTAAACTTAGACTTATATTAATTATAATCTCCACTAAGGCCGCAAATAAAACTATCCTGGTTTTTTTAAGACCTTTAAGAATGGTTTGTGGAAAAATCAGCCTGCTAATAATAAGTAATAAGTATACATTAAACACATTAGCACTTTTTGCAAAATCAGGATTAAAAACTATTGGAAAAAGAAACTTGCTTAAAATTAAGAGGGAAATACTAAGAGGAAACAATAAATGCATTAATCGTGATGATTTTTTGAGTATTGTTGCCAAGACAGTCTCAATTTTTGCTTTATCAGCAAATTCGGGAATCAAAGCATTGCTAAGTGCAACAGCCAATAATGAAACCAAGGGTAGTTCCTTTGCCCCAAAAGAAAATATTGCAAATGTTGCATCATCAAATTTATATTTTATCAGAAAACCGTCAATATACTGAGCTGATCCACTTAACAGAGCTGCAAAGATTAACGGATATGCCAATGATAAATGCTCTTTGATAAAACTAATCGATAGTTTTAATGATGAACTCTTTACCAACAAGGCAATTAGCCATAAATATCTTAATGCACTTATAGCTGCTAAGCCAATTATTGAAAAAATAATATCTAAATTGATAATTGCCGGCACCCCAACAATCACTAATTGTAATGTGAAAATAATTGTACCATATATAAATATCTTTTCGCTTTCTTTCTTAAGTAGATAAATATATTCGATAAGATTTGCAGGACTTGATAAAAGCAAATAAACAATAAAAATATCCAGTAAAGTTATACTGTTATAGGATGTGGATAATAAATTGAAGCTATTTCCAAATATGTAAACAAAAACTGCAACTATTAGGCTAAAGAGCGTTAATAAAATAAAAGCATTAAATAATTCCGGTGATTTTCTATTATTCTTAAAGGTCTTATTATTTCCGTACAGAGGTAAAAGAGATTCGATTGTCCCTGATAACCAAAAAAAACTTAATGCTCCGGCCAGAAAAATAAAGAATTCGAAATCGCCAATTGAAGCCTGAGACAAAGAACTTTTTGAGAATAGTACTCTTATTAGTATTAATGTGCCAAAACGGAACAATTGAAAAAACTGTAAGGCAGAGATGTTATTTATGTATTTATTATATGACAAGGAATAACATTTTAATAATTAATGAAACAAAAGTAATCTTTCAGCTTATTTTTACAAGGTAGATTCAATAAAAAAAGCCCGGATTACCCCGGGCTCTATAAATCTATCAAAACTTGTTTTTACTTTAAAACCGACTTTCCTATAACAAGCCTTTGTATCTGGTTTGTTCCTTCATAAATCTGACAAAGTTTTGCATCACGCATCATTTTCTCAACAAGGTAATCTGTTGAGTAACCTTCACCGGCCATAATCTGTACAGCATCGGTTGTAACTTTCATTCCCATATCAGATCCATATAATTTAGCCATAGCCGAAAGCATATTTGCTGTTTTTTGCTTTGTATCATATGCCCATGCAGCATTCCATGTAAGAAGACGGGCAGCCTCAATCTCAGTTGCCATATCTGCCAACATAAAACTTACTCCCTGATGTACCGTAACAGGTGCCCCAAACTGTATCCTGTTTTTAGCCCAGTTTTTTGCTGTTTCATATGCTTCACGGGCATTACCAATACTTAATGCAGCAACACCGGTACGTGTTCTTTCAAAAGTTTTCATAGCAAGTAAAAAGCCTTGTCCTTCTGCACCTATTCTATTCTCAACGGGAATCTCTACATCTTCAAAAATGAATTCTGTTTGAACGGAAGCTCTTTGACCCATTTTACTCATGTCGGCTACAACTTTTACACCCGGAGCATTGGTTGGAACAACAAATGCTGTTAAGCTTCTTGCTCCCCTGTTAGGATCAGCAAGAGCAAAAACTGTAATAAATGATGAAACAGAACCATTTGTGATAAAACGCTTATGACCATTAAGAACATATTTGTCGCCCTTTAATATTGCCTGAGATTTTATTCCTGCAACATCAGAACCTGCATTAGGTTCAGTAAGTGCATAAGCTGCAACTCCTTTTTCTTCTATTATCTGACCAAAGAATCTTTTCTTCTGTTCGTCAGAAGCACCTAATAATAAAGGTGTAAGGGCTAGAGTATTTGCATCAAGACAAATACCTATACCAACACATCCGGCACCAAACTCTTCAGAAACCAAAGCACTTTCGAAAATGCTGCTGCCATTTCCACCAAGTTCTTTTGCAACAGGTCCGTTCATTAAACCCTCAGAATATGCTTGCTTAACTATATCCCATGGAAATTCAGCTAGTCCATCATATTTTCTTGCATTGGGTTTCATTACCCTATTTGCAAAATCTCTCGTTTTCTCCTGTAATTCAATCTGACTCTTTTCTAATGTAAAATCAACCATCTTATTAGTAATTTAAATTATATAATTATAGTATCTCTATCATATTTGGCTAGCAAAAATATATTCTAATGTTTATTATTCCTATTTTCGCCATGTTCAAAAAAATAAATCTTCTGATTATGCCGGATAGAAAAACGAGAAAGAA
>JANTGP010000051.1 GCA_024762835.1 Bacteroidota bacterium | reverse complement strand
AACTTTACCGGTATCGAAGAACAGCAAGAAGAATCTATTAGTATGTATCCGATTCCGGCAGGCAAGTTTGTGTATATAAATTTTGCCCAAGCAAAAAGCCGTAGCCTTGAGCTATTCACCATTAGCGGACAGCTTGTTCGCAGCCTAACTACAAAGCAACAAAGCCTAAAGCTATCATTACAGGATTTACCTTCGGGAGTTTATTTTGTAAAAGTAAGCGATGGCACGAATCAGTACATTAAAAAGCTTGTTGTAGAGTAACAATTAAAGTTGTGAAACAAAAAAACGCCAACCATCCGGTTAGCGTTTTTTTTGTTTATCTAAAGCTTATTGGCTAAAACTTATGTTCTAAGTTGTCTGCTTTATTTGGTACTACAAGTTGCATCTCGTTAATAAGATTTGTTGCACCGGCATATTTGTCAATAATAAATAGCACATAGCGAATATCGACAACAATGGTACGTTGTAAATCATCGTCAAATTTAATATCGCTACTCATGGCTTCAGAGTTACCATCAAAGGCAGCACCAATAAGTTCACCATTACCGTTAATTACCGGACTACCTGAATTACCACCTGTAATGTCGTTATTTGTAATAAAGCAAACGGGCATTTTACCGTTTACACCATACTGTCCGTAATCTTTGTTTTTATACAATTCTTTTAATTTAGCAGGTACAATAAACTCTTCATTGCTTGGGTCTTCTTTTTCCATTACACCTTTAAGATGTGTAATGTAATCGTAATGTACTGCATCGCGAGGGTAATAATCTTCAACAATACCGTATGTAACACGCATAGTTGAATTTGCATCAGGGTAATAGCTTTTGTCATGATTCATTATGCGTAAGCCTTTGATAAAAAGACGCTTTGCTTTGTTAAATTTAACATCAAGAGCTCCTTCTTTCATGTTGATATCCATTATTACTCCAATAAGATCCCTAATTGCCGTATAAGCAGGGTCATTCTCAATTTTCTTAGCATTTGGTTTTTCAAGAAACTTGTTGAGTTTTTCCTCACTGCTGAAAATTGATTTTTTAAAAACCCATGCAGCATATTTATCAAAGTTACCTTTGAATTTCTTATCAATCATTTTGAAAAACTCAGGATAATAATCAGCTGATAAGTCATCGTGATACGCTTTTAGCATAGCGGCAAGAATAGATTGGTCGATTCCTGCATTGTAATCTTTCCAATGGCTTTTAGCCTCTTCCTTCAATTTATCAATTGTATTTTGAGGATCATTTTTCATCTTTAATACACCGGCAAGACCACTAAATTGTCTTGAGAAAGTTAGAATTTCGGCTCCCTGGAAAAAAGATGCTTCAATTACATACCACCAAGCTTTTCTTGATTGCGATTCAATTTTTGTTTTATAAACTTCTGTAAAATCACTTATTACATTTCCGTATTTCTCTTTTCTTTTCACATCGGCATTAGCCCATTTGTCGAATTTATTTTCAAGTGCTTTCTTTTGGTCGTATACTTTCAGTCTTTTTAATGCTTTTGTTTCTTCGGCGTCTTTTTTCCAGAAGTTACCAAGGTAAGCATATTTTTCGGCATATTGAATTCGTATTGCATCACTTTTATCCATTTGAGCTTTCATAATTTGCATTTTAATATTACGAAGCTTAACGGTTGCAGGATTTAGTTGGTCAATTTTTAATTGAACACCATCAGAAGTAAGATAGCGGTCAGTTGATCCGGGATAACCCCATATCATAGCATAGTCGTTCTTTTTTACTCCGTTTAAAGAAACAGGAAGGAAATGCTTTGGTGCTAATGGGATATTGTCTTTTGAATATTCAGCAGGGCTGCCGTCGGGTGCCGTATAAACTCTGAACATACTGAAGTCGCCTGTTTGACGAGGCCATATCCAGTTGTCGGTATCGCCTCCATATTTACCAATTGATGAAGGGGGAGCACCAACAAGGCGAACATCTAAAAATGTTTCATAAACAAAAAGGTAATACTCGTTACCGGCAAACATACTTTTTACCATTGCTTCGTAATGTGTATCTCCTATTGCTTCTTTTTTAATTTCCCCAATAGCCTCACGAATAGCATTATTTCTATCGCTTTCGCTCATGTCGTCAGTAATATCTTTAAGAACTTTTGCCGACACATCTTCGATTCTAACAAGGAAAGAGGCTGTCTTATTTGGATTAACAAGCTCTTCGTTCATATTCATAGCCCAGAAACCATCTGTCAGATAGTCGTGCTCAACGCTACTGTGTGCTTGAATCTCACCATAACCACAATGGTGATTTGTAAGTAATAAACCTTGAGATGAAATAATTTCACCCGTACAGTTTCCATGATCGAGCATTACAATAGCATCTTTTAAGCTTGCATTATTAATGTCGTAAAGTTGTTTCTCTGTAAGTTTTAATCCCAACTTTTGCATTTCGGCGTATTTCTTTCCAAGTAAGAACGGTAGCCACATACCTTCGTCAGCTTTTGCTGCGAAATTAAAAGTAACTACTAATGAAAGCAGGATTACAACAATTTTAGTTTTCATAATTTGAATGTTTAATTAAAATTTAATGTTTATTTATTTAGCATTTGATTTAAGTTTTTACTTAACTCTTTTTTTTACGTCTGTTTCTTTCCTGAATAATAAGGCTTAATTCTCTTCCTGTTTGTCCTGCAACCGATGTGTTTTCTTCAGCTCTTCTGAACAGGTATGGCATCACATGCTTAACAGGGCCGTAAGGGACATATTTTGCAACATTATATCCATAATTTGCAAGATTAAAACTAATATGGTCACTCATACCATAAAGTTGTGCAAAAAAAGTACGGCTGTCGTTTTTTTCTAAACCGGCTTCTTCCATAAGTTCAGCAAGATAGTTGGAGCTATATTCATTATGTGTACCATTAAAAACCGATATCTTGTCGATATGTTCAATGCAAAATCTCAAAGCAGCATTATAATCTCTGTCTGTGCTTTCCTTATCAGGTTGAATAGGTGATGGGTAGCCTTTCTCAATAGCCCTTTCTCTTTCTTTTTCCATGTATGCACCACGGACAAATTTCATCCCGAGGAAATAATTTCCGGCTACAGCTTTTTCATAATCTTTTTTCAAATAATCAAGGCGGTCGTGTCTGTACATTTGCAAAGTGTTGTAAACAATTGCTTTTTCTTTATTGTATTTTTGCATCATGTCAGTAACAACTTCGTCAATAAATTTCTGAAACCAACTGTCCTCTGCATCAATAAGAATTGGCAGGTCAGCATCGTGAGCAGCTTTACATAAAGTATCTATACGATTACGGAAATTATCAGCTTCTGTTTTTTCTTCATCGCTTAAATCCATACCTGCACTAACTTTCTCAAGTACATTTGCGGTAGTAAAAGCAGTAGGTTTAAAAACAGCAAATGGAATATTCGGGTTTCTTGCTGCATTTTTTATCGACTGCAAAGTCTCATTTAGTGCATTCAGGATATCTTCTTCCGACTCTTTCCCTTCAACAGAATAATCAAGAATGGCTTTTACGTTAAATTCCCCTAATTGTTCAACAACATTTTTACAGTCTTTAATACTCTCACCTCCCACAAAATGACCGTAAACCGTAGGCCGTACAAGCCATCCGATGGGAAGCTTAATTTTTAGAGCGAAACTAAGCAGCTTGTTTATCAGTTTAACTAAACTTGCTTTTGAAAGAAGTGAAAATAAAAACCACGACCAAAGCAAATGTCCATTCGATTTGCTCTTAAATGCAATCTCAGTATTATTAAAATTTAGCATAATTAAAAATTTTTACAAAGATAAAATTCAATTGTTAATTGTAAACAAGTAATAGTCGAAAAATAATACACGAACGACCAATTACAATATTTAGTTGACAAGAAGCAAATGATTGCTAATCTATTTAATGACAGAAATCATATTAGTGATTTTTTATTTATTTTTCAATTTCGCTCACAGACAATGAGAAATTGTACGATAAAATAAATTTTTGACATTGTTTGCTTAATGTTATGACGAGTTCGTAAGTTCAAATAGTAAAATTTATTATTGTTATTTGTTTATAATACAGTATCTCAAACAATAATTTAAAAATTCCGGAAGCAAAAATTATTTGCTGATAATCAATAATCAACGCCATCTAATATGCAGCATGTATCATGCTTTTCGACGGATACTAAATATAATGCAAAAACATGAGTTATTATTGTATTGCTATGAGTTTATAATTTATCACAAAAAATGCGAATTACAATAAAATGAATTTGGGTCAAATGTTTTTTTATTTATAAATTTGCAAACTTCTAAATTTAGAATAAATTTGTAAACTAATTGTTACAGCTTAATAAAAATCAATATTTTTAAAATTATGAAATCAAATAAAGCGTTGTTGATTGTATTTAGTATTATATTAGCATTACCATTTGTTAATAGTTGTAAAAGAGGTGATAAAGATCCTTTTCTATCTTTAAAATCAAGAAATAGTCGAATCTCTGCGAATTGGGAACTTAAAAGCGGTTATTCCGATGATTATTTGTCAATTGACGAAGAGTTTCGTTGGTTAGATAGCGATTGCGAAGATGCTAATGATGCAGGAGGAGGTGCTCTTACCGATGAGTATAAGGAAAATGATGTTCAGTCGAAAACTTTTAATTATAGTGATGCACTTGCTCATTACGAGTTGCTAACTACAACAACAAGAGAAAATGTTATTGACCCTGTTGCCGGTTTACTTGTGCAAGGTAAAGAATATGAGGATGCATGGACTATCAAAAGAGACATTAATTACAATTATGAGTTGACAATAAAAAAGAATGGCGAGTACAGGGTTTATGTTACTTATAACTTATTTGATGATGATGTGCCAAATGTTATTGATGGTAATGGTGATATGCAGTACGGGCAAACATACACAGGTACTTTCGAGTATGTTGACAACTGGCACTGGACAAATAGTAGTGTTGGTTCAAAAGAAGGGATTATGTTCGACGGCTTCCCTATGCCTATAGTTAACAATATGCCTGAATACGATCAGGATTTGAATTATTTTAACAACTATGTATCCGGAATTTCATTTTCTAACGAAACAATGGTATTTGATATTGAAAGGCTTGCTAGTAAGGAATTAACCTTGATTGGCCAGGACAAAGAGAATTCTTACTATCAAGATGTTGATGAGGAATATGAAGCTTTCTTAAACGGACAGAGCATTGACTGTAAGGGTACATTTACTTATAACTCACAGGATAATAAAAATTATTATTTACAGTTTATCAGTGATGGTAAATCTGTTGATAAATAAAAATACTAAAGCAGTTTAAAAGAAAAGACTCCTTCGGGGGTCTTTTTTTTGCAATAAATCTGCGAAAATTTAATTCTTATGGTATTGTGAGTTTGGAAACATATTTTTCGATTTAATGCTAAACTTTGTATTATTTGAGTTTAATATTCCATGGCGGGAAATCATGCAAACAGGAAAAATTATCTAATACCAATTATATTTCAAACCCGATGCGTATCGGGTGAGCCTTATGTCATCCGATATGTATCGGATTTGAAAACTATCCCGAGAAAATCGGGATAAATGCCGATAGATAAATGAAGAGCTTTAATAAACAAACCCGATATTTATCGGGTGAAATTAAAGCTCATTTCATTTACTAATCGGTATAAGCCATAATCTTTATTAAAGTTTTTATATTTTCGCAAACTTATATTATTCACATGTTGATTTTACCGGATAACAAAACAAAAATACCGTATACGATATGCGAATAATGCATTTACTTTGAAGAGAATAATTTTACTGAGAATATTATGGATTACAATTTTAATAAGATAGAGCAGAAGTGGCAAAATTACTGGAAGGAAAACAAAACTTATCAGGTTGAGCTTGATGAATCGAAACCAAAGTTTTATGTTCTCGATATGTTTCCTTATCCTTCGGGAGCTGGCTTGCATGTTGGTCATCCTTTGGGCTATATTGCTTCGGATATTTACAGCAGGTACAAAACATTAAGCGGTTTTAATGTACTGCATCCAATGGGTTACGATGCTTATGGTTTACCTGCTGAGCAATATGCTATCCAAACAGGTCAGCATCCGGCAATTACCACAGCTCAGAATATAAAGCGATATCGTCAACAACTTGACAAAATTGGCTTTTCCTATGACTGGAATCGTGAAGTTCAGACTTCAGACCCAAAGTATTATAAATGGACACAATGGGTCTTTCTGCAAATGTTTGGACATTGGTTTAATAATAAAAGCGAAAAGGCCGAAAAGATTGAAAACCTGATTGCTGAATTTGAAAAGAATGGCAGCCGGAATATTGATGCCTCTTGTACCGAAGAAATAGAGTTTACTGCAAGCGAATGGAAAGCTATGTCGGACAAACAGCAGCAGGAAATATTGCTTAACTATCGTATTGCATATTTGGCTGACACTAACGTGAACTGGTGCCCTGAGCTTGGTACTGTTCTGGCAAATGATGAGGTCAAAGACGGATTGTCTGTAAGAGGAGGTTATCCTGTTGAACAGCGACGAATGAGACAATGGCTTTTGAGAGTTTCAGCATATGCCAAACGCCTTCTCGACGGTTTGGATACTTTAAACTGGTCTAATTCATTAATAGATATTCAAAGTAACTGGATAGGACGTTCTGAAGGTGGTGATATTGACTTTAAGATTAAAAACAGTAAGGATAGTATTACAGTATTTACTACTCGACCGGATACTATATTCGGAGTTAGTTTTATGGTACTTGCTCCCGAAAGCGAATATGTTGAATCTCTCTTGACAGATGAAAAAAGAGAAGAGGCAGTTGCCTATATTGAGAAAAGCAAGAAACGAACAGAGCGTGAAAGAATAAGCGATGTAAAAAAGATTTCCGGAGTTTTTACGGGTTCTTATGCTGTTCATCCATTTACGGGTGCTGAGATTCCAATCTGGATTAGCGATTACGTTCTTGCCGGATACGGAACAGGGGCAATAATGGCTGTTCCAGCTCACGACAGCAGAGACTTTGCCTTTGCAAGGCATTTTGATTTGCCTATTGTACAGGTTGTTGTAAAAGAAGGTGATAAAGCCGGAAATACTGATGAATGGGAAGATTCATACGATTCAAAAGATGGCTATATTATTAATTCAAAATTTATTAATAATATCTCTGTTAAAGACGCTATTAGCAAAATTATTGAAGATGTAGAAGAACGTGGAATAGGAAAAGGAAAAGTTAATTATCGATTAAGGGATGCAATCTTTAGTCGTCAGCGGTATTGGGGCGAGCCTTTCCCAATTTACTTTAAAGATGGAATGCCATTTCCGCTTGATGAAAATGAACTGCCTTTGGAGTTGCCTGAAGTTGATAAATATTTGCCGACAGAAGATGGAAAACCGCCTTTAGGACGTGCCAATAACTGGGCAACAAAAGATGGTTATCCTTACGAGCTTAACACAATGCCGGGATTTGCAGGCTCGTCAGCTTATTATCTTCGATACATGGACCCGCATAATAACGAGGCTTTGGTATCAAAAGAGGCAAATAATTACTGGCAGGATGTTGATTTATATATTGGAGGAACCGAACATGCAACCGGCCACTTGGTATATTCAAGGTTTTGGAATAAATTTCTTTTCGATTTAGGTCTTGTTTGTAAAGATGAGCCATTTAAGAAATTGGTAAACCAAGGCATGATTCAGGGACGCTCTAATTTTGTTTACAGAATAAAAGGAACGAATAAGTTTGTTTCGCTTAATAAACGTAAGGAGTATGATGTTACTGAAATTCACGTAGATGTAAATATTGTTAAAAATGATATTCTTGATATTGATGCTTTCAGGAAATGGAATCCCGAATTTAAAGATGCGGAGTTTATACTCGAAGACGATAAATATATTTGTGGCTGGGCTGTCGAAAAAATGTCAAAGTCGATGTATAATGTAGTTAATCCCGATGATATTATCGAGAGTTATGGTGCTGACACTTTGCGTTTGTACGAAATGTTCTTGGGCCCGCTTGAACAGTCAAAGCCATGGGATACCAACGGAATTGACGGCGTTCATAAATTCCTTAGAAAATTGTGGCGATTATTCCATGACAGGGATAATAATTTTATTGGTTCCGGCGAAAAAGCTACCAAAGAAGAGTTGAAAATATTACACAAAACGATAAAGAAAATCACTGACGATATTGAGAAGTTTTCATTTAATACATCTGTTAGTGCATTCATGATTTGTGTAAATGAGTTAACTGAAAGCAAATGCAATAAATTAGAAATTCTTGAGCCTTTGTTAATCTTACTTTCTCCATTTGCACCTCATATTACAGAGGAACTGTGGATGTTGTCAGGTAAGAATCTTAGTATAACAAAAGCAAATTTCCCGGTATTTAACCCGGAGTTTGTTAAAGAAGATAGTTTTGAATATCCTGTTTCATTTAATGGTAAAATGAGGTTCAAGATTCAGTTGGCTGTTGATATGCAGAAAGATGAGGTAGAGAAAGCGGTATTGAATTCAGAAGCTGCTCAAAAGTGGTTAGAAGGGAAAAAACCGAAGAAAGTTATTGTTGTTCCTAAAAGGATAATTAATATTGTAATATAATTGATTTTATAAATTTAGTTATTCTTTAAACTAAAGATTAACTTTGCACAAATGTTAAACCCTGTAAAAAAAAGATTAATGGCAAAATCAAATCCTACAGACCCTGCAATTGTAAACCAAATAATGGCAGGTACGAAAATAAAAGGTGATATTGAAGCTGACGAGAATATAAGAATTGCCGGCAGATTGGAAGGCAACCTGACAACAAAAGGCAAACTGGCAATTGGTAAATCAGGAATTGTTGTTGGTAATATCCGCTGTAAGAATGCCGATATTGAAGGAAAAGTTGAGGGAAAGATATTCGTTGATGAGTTGTTGTCTCTTAAACTTACATCGCAAATAAACGGCGAAATAAAAACAGGTAAGCTTGCAATAGAGCCTGGTGCAATATTAAATGCCACTTGTGATATGAGTGGTGGAAATTTAATTGATGGAAGAGAAAGAACCGAAAA
This sequence comes from Bacteroidota bacterium, assembly GCA_024762835.1. Taxonomy (GTDB): domain Bacteria; phylum Bacteroidota; class Bacteroidia; order Bacteroidales; family M50B96; genus JANTGP01. The sequence continues at coordinate 8,486 of JANTGP010000051.1, read as the reverse complement.
AAAAGTTAAGTAATTACGCAAAGTACACCGGACTTGGCTTGCAAATGGTCGCTATTATATTAGTTGGCGTATTTGGAGGTTATAAGCTTGATGAATACTTTGAACTGGGCTTTCCTGTGTTTACTATTATATTATCTCTTGCTTCGGTTGTTCTTGCTATTTATTACTCAGTTAAGGATTTTATTAAAATGAAAAAATAGTTATGTCGAAATTATTTGTAAAAGTATTGATAGCCTTAGTTTTAGTTACCATTGCGTTGATTGCTGTAGGATACATTCTCTTCAATTATCTTGATAAATCTTATTATTTACCGGTATTCCCTTATATGCTGTTTTTCTTTTTTGTGGTAAATGTAACTGTTCAGTATTTTAAACAAAGGATATTTAAAATTAAAGCAACAAGTTTCCCACGTCATTTAATGGCAATAAACGGAGCTAAAATCTTTATTTATATTGTTTATATTTTTGCTTATCTGTTCTTTCATCGCGATGATGCAAAAGTATTTCTGATTGTTTTTTTATTCCTGTATTTTGTTTATTTTATATTTGATTTGATTGCTATCAAACAGTATTCAAAGGAATAATTTTTTATTCAGGGCTTTAATTATCAAAGTTCTTATGCAAACTAGTAAGTCGAATTCAGGTTATTAATTACAGTTACGACTATTTCTCTTTTTTCTCTGGGTCCATCAAACTCGCATACAAAAATATTTTGCCATGTCGATAAACCTAATTTCCCATTTATTATTGGTATCGTTTCCGAAGGCCCGATAAGTCCGGCTTTGAGGTGAGAATCACCATTGCCATCTTGTTTATCGTGCTCCCAAATGCCCGAAGGAATAAGCTTCTGCAATAAGTTTACAACATCATTTTGTACTGAATAATCCCAGTTCTCTTGTATCATAATTGCTGCCGTTGCACCTTGCACATATACATTTACAGTACCCTCATGCACTTTGCTTTTGCTTACAATTGATTTAACTTCCCCGGTAATATCAATAAGGCAGTTGTGGCATTTACTTTTGATTCTGAAAATTTCTTGCATTTTTATTAAAATTTAGTCATTATTCAAAAATAAACTATATTTGGTAAAAATACTACTATGGAAAATATTACACATCTTGAATTTAATTTTCAGACAAAAGACAATCTTAAACTTTATGCTCAAGCTTGGAAAAGTGATCAAAATCCAAAGGCGGTAATCTGTTTAGTTCATGGGCATGGCGAACATTCGGGAAGATATGAGGAGTTGGCCGGACGCTTTAATAAAAGGGGATTGGCCTTTTGTGGCTTCGATCTTCGAGGGCATGGAAAATCAGAAGGGAAACGTGGTCATTCACCTTCTTATCCTTATTTTATCGACGATTATATACGTTTCCAGAATGAAGTGAGGAAATTATTTCCAGATACTCCTGTTGTTTTATACGGTCATAGTATGGGTGGAAGTATTGCATTGGTTATGCTGCTAAGACATTCGGTAAATGTAAATGCGGCAATTGTTACATCGCCATGGATTAAACTAGCAATGACTCCTTCTGCTTTTAAGGTAGGACTGGCAAAAGCTGTTCGTAATATTTTGCCGGGCTTGGTTCAGAGTACAGGTTTAGATGCAAATAGCATTTCGCAAATGTCCGATGAGGTGAAAGCTTATACAAGCGACCCTTTAGTTCATGATAAGATATCGGTTGCTACTTTTACTTGTGTATATAAAGCAGGGTTGTGGATATTGAATAATGCTTCTAAACTGCAAACTCCTTTATTAATAATTCACGGTACAGGCGATAAAATTACTTCGCATAATGCCAGTGTTGAGTTTGTTGAAAAAGCAGGCGAGCTTGCTCAAATTAAGCTTTGGGAGGGTTTGTATCACGAAACACATCACGAAAAAGAAAGAGAGGAGATTTTTAATTACATTATGTCATGGCTCGATAAATTTAACTTTTAGTTGAAACTCTAATGAAAGAATTCAGGACTATATTTGATATTCATGAATCAGAAATTAAGATTAATTATGATTCAAATCTTATATTTATGGGTTCGTGTTTTTCTGATAACATTGGTAAAAAGATTAAGGAACTTAAATTTCCGGTTCTGATAAATCCTTTTGGAGTGCTTTATAATCCTGTGTCAATTGCAAATAGCATCGATAATATTATTAATAATACGAAGTTTAGTGAGCAGGATTTGCATTTTTTCAATAATAAATGGTTTAGCTTTTACCATCACAGCGATTTCTCCGGTAAAGATAAAACTGAATGTCTGAGCCGTATTAACAATAGCACTGAGCTTGCTCATCAAAGACTAAGAAATGCTGATTTCCTGTTTCTTACTTTTGGAACATCACGTGTGTATTTACATAAAAAAACCGCTGAGATTGTTTCTAATTGTCATAAACTTCCTGAAAAAGAGTTTAGCCGCAAACTGTTGGAAATTAATGAGATTGTTGAAACGATTGAACAGATGACAAGTAAACTCTTTGCATTTAACCCTTCTTTGAATATTGTTTTTACACTTAGCCCTGTAAGGCATTGGAAAGATGGTGCAATAGGAAATATGCAAAGCAAAGCACGACTATTGATTGCAATTGATAAGATTACCTCATCAATAAATAATTGTAGTTACTTTCCCTCTTATGAGATTGTTATGGACGATCTGCGTGATTACCGTTTTTATGCCGGCGATATGATACATTTGAGTAATACTGCTGTTGATTATATATTTAGCAAGTTTTCTGAAGTGTATATTGATAATTCGACAAATGGGGTACAACATAAAATATTGAAAATAATCAGAGCCAGGAATCATCGCCCTTTTAATCCTGATTTGCCTGAGTACAAAATGTTTGCAGAGAAAAGTTTAGATGAAATTAATACTATAAACAATAAATATCATAACATTGATTTGACTGAGGAAAGAGAATTCTTTACAAGAATAATTGAGAAATTTAATAAATAGAAATATGAGGAGAAAACTTACTTTGAGAGGTGTATTATTAGCAATAGTAATTGCTGCGTTTTTTAGTGTGTTTGAATTATCATCAGAAAAAGAAAAGACAGTTAATTCTGTTGCCGGCGGCGAAGGTAATATCGAAGATGTAAAAGCCGGAATAGAATGGCAGATTACACGTTTAAAAGACCCCGAAACAGGAAGAATACCTGACAATATCAGAGAAAAAGAACTGGCTTTTGTGAAAAATATTCCTACTGATATTAATTCCCGGAGTCTCAATTGGATTGCACGTGGTCCTCACAATATTGGTGGTCGCACTCGTGCTTTGGCTATTGATGTTACAAACGAGAATACCCTTCTTGCAGGTAGTGTAAGTGGTGGACTATGGAAGACTACAGATGCCGGACAAAATTGGATTCCGGTAACTTCACCGGAGCAATTTCCTTCTATTAGTGCTATTGAACAAGATACTAGGAGTGGTCATACTGACACTTGGTATTGTGGAACAGGAGAGTTGCTGGGAACATCGGCTGGAGCTACCGGTGCTTATTTTTATGGCAATGGTATGATGAAATCAACTGATGGTGGTAACTCATGGTTGCCTCAAGAGGCAACAACAAGCTCTTCACCTCAGTCTTTTGATTCTGACTGGAACTTTGTAAATCGTATTGTTGTAGATGCAAGTGTTGATACGGCTGATATTGTTTATGCAGCTACTTTTGGACATATTCGCCGTAGTGCAGACGGAGGAGCAAGTTGGCAAATTGTTTTAGGAGATTCACCCGAAAGTTATTATTCCGATATGGCAATTACCTCACAGGGAGTTTTATATGCATGTTTGAGCAGCGATGGTATTACAAAAGGAATTTACAGGTCGGTAAATGGTATTGACTGGATAAATATTTTACCGGCTGATACTTTCCCACCGGTTTATGGTAAGATCGTTTTGGCTGTTAATCCTTCAAATGAGAATGAAATATGGTTTTTGGCTAATACAACAGGATATGGCCAACATTCCGATTGTTTCTTTGGTTACGAAGATTGGAACTCTTTATGGAAATATACTTACCTTAGCGGTGATGGGTCAGGACAAGGTGGTTTATGGGAAAATCATTCAATGTATATCCCGAATAACGGAAGCACAACTTTCGATAATTTTTATGTTCAAGGCGGTTACGACATGGTAATAAAGATAATGCCTTCAAATCCTGATGTGATAATTATAGGAGGAACAAACCTTTATCGTTCAACTGATGGTTTTAGTAGTATGAATAACACAACTCAGATTGGTGGATATTGGCCCGGCTCTGATTTACCTGCAGATTGGGGCTCTTACGAGAATCATCATCCCGACCAGCATGAACTGATATTTCTACCTTCAAACGATAATGTATTGCTTTCGGCAAATGATGGCGGTGTATTCAGAACCGATAGTGTTTTAAAAGAAACTGTAAGCTGGACATCTCTTAATAATGCTTACCTGACCACTCAATTATATGCTGTAAGCGTTGATAAATCAAGCTCTGACGATGTAATGGTTGCCGGGTTTCAGGACAATGGTAATTATTTTGTTAATACCGATGACCCCAATGCCACATGGGTGATGCCATTAAATGGCGATGGTTCATATAGTGCTATTGCAGATGGGAAAGACTATTATTATTTATCGATTCAACGAGGTAAGATATATAAAATGCAGCTTAATGCTCAAGGCGAAGTTGATGGCTTTGCCCGCATCGACCCTATTGGCTTAAAAAATTCTTTGTTTATTAATCCTTTTGTTTTAGACCCTAATAATAATGATATAATGTATGTTGCCGGTGGGCATAAATTATGGCGAAACACAAACCTTTCCTCTATTCCTTTAGCAGGAAATTATGATTCTATTAGTACCGGCTGGTCATCATATACCGATACAATATCAATAAACAGCACATTGATATCCGCTGTTGCCGTATCAAAAGAACCCGCAAATATTATTTTTTACGGAACAACAAGCAGACGAATCTTTAAAGTTGTAAATGCAAATACCGGAGACCCTGAGCATATTCAGATGCCAATTATTGGTTTTCCGGCAGCAAATGTAAGTAGTATTGCCATTGACCCTTATGATGCTGATAAGGTAATTGTTGTTTTCTCGAATTATAATTCATACAGTTTGTTTTATACCCTTGACGGAGGTACATCATGGATTAAAGGTGCGGGCAATCTAGAAGAAAACAATAATGGTAGTGGTAGCGGTCCTTCTTTCAGGTCGGTGTCTATTTTGCCAATTGGCGACGATAGATTGTATTTTGTAGGGACAAGTACCGGATTATATGCTACCGATAAATTAGACAGCTTAAATACTGAATGGATACAGATTGGCACAAGTGAGTTTGGAAATGTAGTGGTAGAGATGGTTTTAACACGCGAAACAGATGGATTACTTGTTGCAGCTACTCATGGTAAAGGTATTTATTCAACTCATATCACTTCGGTAAATGATGTAATACCTCAGTCGGTGGATGAAAGTACTCTAAATGCATTTAAGCTCAATGCATATCCAAATCCGGTTAATAGCATATTAAATGTAGACTTTTTCTTACCGGAAGCAGATGATGTTTCTGTTTCGGTTTATGATTTGAGCGGAAAATTGATTGATATAATTCAAAAAGAAAATAAAAGTAAAGGAAACAATTTGATTAGCTTTGATGTTTCAGGATTAGCTAAAGGTATATACCTGTTGAGGCTTAGCGGACATAAACAAAGTAGTACAACAAAATTTATTAAAGACTAGAAAAACGAAAGCGATAAACAAACAAACCCCGAAAGATGATAATATTGTAAAAAACAAACAATAAGCAATTAAATTCCGAAGGGATGTAAATATTGTAAAAAAACGAAGTAATAAAAAAACGAATCCCGAAGGGATGATAATATTGTAGAAAACAAAACAATAAATAATTAAACCCCGAAGGGGTGATAAAACATCTTTCAGGCTTAATTAAAATAATAAAAAGGAAATAATATAACAGAAGCCAGTATATTATCAGAAGTTTGTAAATTTGCCGGTGTACGAGATGATGGCATAAGTTATGGCGATTATTTATAAAAAAATTACCTATTTGCTATTTTCAACAATAGTTTAAATTTTTTATAAATGTAACTTTAAATATAATTCGTCGTCAAGTGATTAAAACTTAAAAACTATGAAAATGAGTGGATCTATTATTTTAGGAATTATCTTTATTTTTATTGGCATTTCTTTTATTGCAAAAGTATTTTTCAAGATCGATCTTCCGGTGTTTAAAATTCTTGTTGCATTGTTTTTCTTGTATTTAGGATTTAAAATGCTTTTTGGAAGTTTTGGCGAATCAAGCTTTAAGCATGATAGTCATAATGCTGTTTTTTCTGAAACACGTGTAAATGGCCATGTTGCTGATGGTGACGAATATAATGCCGTGTTTGGTAAAGTAATGGTCGATTTGCGGAATATTGAATTAACAGAGCCGGAAACCGAAATTGAGGTTAATGCTGTTTTTGGTGGTGCAGAGGTGTTAATAAATTCAAACACACCAATTAAGATAAAGACAGATGTTGCATTTGGTGGTATTGACTTACCAGATGGTAAATCAGGAGGTTTTGGCTCTTCGGGTTATACTACTCCAAAATACGAGGAGGGTTCAAATGTTCTTTACTTGAAGCTAAATGCTGTTTTTGGCGGCATAAAAGTTAGAGAATCCGGAAGCTAAATTACAATCTCTAGTTGTATTAAATGACTTCCACCTGTTCAAAAGTGTTATTTGAACAGGTGGAAGTTTGTATTAATATATATTCCTTAAATCAAAAAACAAGTTCTGTAAATGAATCCGATAGGCATCGGATGGACTTTTGATTAAGGATTCTTTAAAGTAAATCCTGCATACCAGTCAATCTTACGCGAGATATACATTATTGTTGCCAGAATAAAAAATAAACCTACGCTCCCGAGCAATAACGAATAGTCTTGTAGTTGAAGTATTACAAATAAAAATGAGTAAAGGATTGTGAGACTAATTCCCATTATTAATGTTGTAGATATTTTTTTAAAAATGCTATGTGAATATAATGTTATCAACAAAATAATTCCTGTGCAGGAAAAAAGGTAAGCCCAATTAAATCCTAAATACTCAGATAAGGAAATCAACAAAGTGTAAAATATTAATAGACCTACACTTACGAGGATATACTGAATAGGGTGTGTTCTTCGTCTGTTTATTAGTTCAAAAAGTAAGAACATAATAAATGTAAGAGCAATAAACATTATAGCATATTTTGCCGAACGCATTGATTTTTGGTATTCGTCAACAGGGAATAGGAGGGAAACCCCGAAGGATGATTGCTTTAGAGAAAATTTTTGTTCTTTCCATATTTGTGGATAATTGCGGTTTAGATTTAAAATTTTCCAATTAGCCGAGAACCCTGTATCACTTATTTCTCTGGTATCCGGCAAAAATGCACCGGTAAAACTTGGTGTATTCCACGAAGAGGTTAAATGTACATCTGTTGTTTTACCTATTGGCGTAAATAAAAGATTCTCACTACCATTAAGATTAATGGTAAATTCGAAGTTGTATATTTGTTTATCGCTTGAAATAGGAATTATAGATGTAATTCCTGATTTGCCGACAACACTGTTACTTAATCCCGGGTCAACAGCAAAACTTGCTTCATTCCAATTTATTCTTAGGTCGTTTTGTATACCTCGCATATCAGGTATTCCAATTTGCAGATTTGCTTTATCCCAATTAATGTTATCTGTATCAATTCCTAATTCCTCGGGTTTGGGAATAATGAATTTACCACTTACTTTGAGTTTGCTTTCGTATACTATAACTTTATATACACCTCGGTATCTTATCTCAGGTTGTAAATCACCTTGAATATCAAGAGTCTCAGGTAAGACATATAAGTTCTTTTCTATCTTTTCAAACTGGATTTCTCCATCTTTTGTTACTTCTATGAATTTATTCCATGGAATATTCAGAATTGGTCCGGTAATATTTTGTTCATTCCCCCATTTGTCGCTTATTTCTCGAACCACACTATCACGAGCAAATTTTCTTTCCATTATCAGATTCTTAACCATACTTGCCGGAATTAGCAGTATTAGTATCAATAAGCCAATTATCATTATCTTAACTGATATCGAGCCCGAAATTCTTTCTTTAATTTCATTCATCTTTTTCATTTTATTAGTTTAAGTTAATATTAAATTAAAAGTACTTTGAAAAACAAAGTGTGTATATAAAAAAAATTAGTTCTCTTTTAAAAGCCTCTCAATAGCAGCAATATGTTGTTTAAAAAGTTTTTTCCCTGTGGTGGTTGCACGGTAGCTTGTATTTGGCTTTCGCCCGATAAATTGTTTCTTAATTTCAATTAATTCTTTTTCGGTAAGAGCTTTTAAATGACTGGCAAGATTACCGTCGGTTATATCCAAATATTCTTTTAAACTTTTAAAGTCTACCCAATCATTAAGCATAAGAATAGACATTATCCCTAGCCTTATACGACTTT
>JANTGP010000050.1 GCA_024762835.1 Bacteroidota bacterium | reverse complement strand
AAAAGTGTATGGTGGATAAGGAAATGCAGGCGTAGTATCGCATGTTGTAAATACTTCGTTTGTAAAAATAATAAAAAATATGGGAAAAGACTAAAAATTAAAATTATTGTTCCGTGGGTAGATGCAACCAGGTAATGCGGCAATTTTTGTTTAACAAGCTTTAAATAATTTCGGGTTTCTATATAGTTAAGCTTTGTTAGGCATTCGATTTTATTAAGCTTTATTATTTCCTGTCCCATTTTTTAATCATAGTTACAACAAAATGATAAATTGGTAAAATTTTATCATGAATTACACTACAGAATAAAATAAAATTGTTCTGTTAATGTTAGCCGAATAATAAAATTTGATATAAATTCGCAGGACTAAATATTAATAGACAAATTATGAAAATATATCATAACACACGTTGTAAGAAAAGTCGTGCAGGACTTGCATATCTTCAGACAAAAGTGGTAGATTTTGAGATAATAGAGTATTTGAAAAATCCGCTTAACGAAGAACAACTAAAAGAATTATTAATGCTACTTGACGAGAAACCCGCAAATATCATACGTAAACAAGAAGCACTGTATAAAACCGAACTAAAAGGCAAAAACTTTACTGATGATGAATGGGTAAAAATAATGGTCAAGAATCCGAGGCTTATACAGCGTCCGATAGTAGTAAATAAACATAAAGCCGTTATAGCTCAACCTCCCGAATTAATTGATACTATTTTATAATAATCACCAAAATATAAAAACTAAAATGGAATACAGAATAGAAAAAGACACTATGGGCGAAGTTAAAGTCCCTGCCGATAAATACTGGGCAGCTCAAACCCAAAGGTCAAAAGACAATTTTAAAATTGGCGGCGAAAAAATGCCAAAGGAAATTATCGAAGCATTTGCATATCTGAAAAAAGCTGCTGCTCATACTAATTGCGAATTAGGAGTATTATCCGAAGAAAAACGCGATTTAATTTCTCTTGTTTGTGATGAGATTCTTGATAATAAATTATCAGACCAGTTTCCCTTGGTTGTATGGCAAACCGGTTCCGGAACTCAATCAAATATGAATGTAAACGAGGTTATTGCAAACCGCTCACACGTTATTAAAGGCAATAAACTGGGCGAAGGAAAAACATTTATTCATCCAAACGATGATGTGAATAAGTCTCAATCATCAAATGATACTTTCCCCACGGCTATGCATATTGCTGCATTTAAGATATTGGTAGAAAACACTATTCCGGGTCTTGAGCTTTTACGCGAAACTCTTGATAAGAAATCAGCTGATTTTATGGACGTAGTTAAAATTGGTCGTACACACTGGATGGATGCCACTCCTTTAACTTTAGGACAAGAGTTTTCGGGTTATGTTTCTCAGATTGACCATGGTCTGAATGCTTTGAATAACAGCCTTGCTCATCTTTCGGAGCTTGCACTTGGAGGAACAGCTGTTGGAACAGGAATAAATACACCCAAAGGCTATGCGGTAAAGGTAGCTGAGAAAATTGCAGAATTTACAGGTTTCCCATTTGTAACTGCTGATAATAAATACGAAGCTCTTGCTGCCCATGATGCAATTGTTGAAGCATCGGGTGCATTGAAAATGATTGCAACAAGCCTGATGAAGATTGCTAACGATATACGTGTTCTTGCCTCAGGTCCTCGCAGTGGAATTGGAGAAATAACTATTCCTGCAAACGAGCCGGGTTCATCTATAATGCCGGGTAAAGTTAATCCAACTCAGGTTGAAGCTTTAACAATGTCATGTGCACAGGTAATTGGAAATGACACAGCTATCACGATTGGCGGTATGCAAGGTCATTTTGAACTTAATGTTTTTAAGCCTGTAATGATTTACAATTTCCTTCAATCGGCTAAATTAATTGGCGATGCATGTGTGTCGTTTACTAAAAATCTTGCTATTGGTATTGAACCAAATGATATGGTTATTAAGAAAAACCTCGAGAACTCTCTGATGTTGGTAACTGCACTTAATACCCATATTGGTTACGAGAAAGCAGCAAAGATTGCTAAAAAAGCTCATGCCGAAAACCTTACATTACGACAAGCAGCTCTTGAATTAGCATATTTAACCGAAGAAGAGTTTAATCTTTGGGTTGATCCATCGAAAATGATTGGCTCTCTGGAATAAGCAATTCATATCATAAAATACAGAAATGCAGCATAGATTTCTATATGCTGCATTTTTTTTCTACGAAGATAACAGGGCTACCCCATATTTTTCCTGCAATTTTATAATTCAGAGTTTCTTGTTCAATATTCGATATTCTTAGAATTATGAATTCTACCTACACCCACCTCACGTAACAAAAATCTTGTCGGTGTGGTAAGCAATCACATTTCGGATACATCCTTATCCCATAATTACAACGTCCTGGATTTAAAGGTTGAAAATCTATTTCGTAGTATGCCAAATTACCTTCTTGCTTTCTTAGTTCAAATTGCTGCAACTTGCTGATCTTAATATTCTCATCTTCATCAATATTTGCAAATACCAATTCAATACCCAAATCATTTTTATCCATTTCGCCTAAGCGAACAACAATACTTCCTTTATATTCTTCGCCCATTTTCAAGGAATTAGAATCTAAGGCAGGGAAATTGGTATTTACAATCTCAATCTTATCCCACAGCCTTGAAACTTTTCTTTTCCATTGTGCAATTACCTGTGCTTGTTTATAAAAGTCTTTTCGGATAATAGCAGCACGTTCAAATTGTTTTGAATAAAAACGGTCATGATAATCGTCAATCATTCGTTTCATGGTAAATTTAGGTGCTACATGAGCAATAGAGTTCTTTACAAAACTAATCCATTGGGTAGGAACATTTTCACTTGATCTGGTGTAAAAAGCATCAACAATATTGTTTTCAATAATATTGTAAATTGTTTCGGCATCAAGCATGTTTTGCATGTTCTGGTCTTTGTATGTTCTTTCAATCGGAAGAGCCCAACCTGCATTTTCCTCGTATCCTTCAACCCACCAGCCATCAAGAACGCTAAAATGCAGTCCGCCGTTCATTACAGCTTTCATTCCGCTCGTACCCGATGCTTCAAGCGGACGGGTTGGTGTATTTAACCAGATATCTACTCCCTGAACTAATTTTTTTGCAAGGTCAATGTCATAGTTTTCAAGAAATAATATCTTACCCAAAAACTTTTGTTGTTTTGATATCTCAACAATCTTTTTAATCATATCCTGCCCCGGTTTATCACTCGGGTGGGCTTTTCCGGCAAACAGAAACAATACCGGTTTATCAGGATTATTCACAATTTTCTCAAGTCTTTCAAGATCGCTAAACAAGAGATAGGCTCTTTTATAAGTTGCAAATCTTCGTGCAAATCCAATTACCAGATAATCTTCGCTAAGAATTTTCTTTACTTCAATCATCTTTTGAGGATTTTCATGACGTCTTATCCAGTTTGTTTCAACCCTGTCTTTAAGATAGTCAATAAGTATTTTCTTTTGAGATTGTTTGATATCCCAAATCTCTTTATCGGGAACTTCATAAATTTTCTCCCATCTACTGCCATCATCCTGATTATTAATAAAGTCATCGCCAAAAGTCTTGTTATACAACTTCTGCCAAGCTGTTGCTGTCCAGCTTGGATAATGCACTCCATTTGTTACATATCCAATATGCAGCTCTTCGGGGAAGTAACCACTAAACATCGGGCTAAACATTTTTTTTGATACTTCACCGTGTAACCAGCTTACACCGTTTACTTCCTGCGAAAGATTAACGGCCAAATGACTCATGGAAAAATTCTCGCTTTTATCGTGTATATCTAATTTACCTAATTCGAGAAACTCTTCCCAAGATATTTTCAGCCTGTCGGGATAGTGCCCCATGTATGTTCGAACAAGGTCTTCGTTAAATGAATCGTGACCTGCCGGAACAGGAGTATGAGTTGTAAAAAGCGTTGATGCTCTAACCACTTCAACTGCTTCGGGAAATGTAAAATTCCTGACTTCGATAAAACGGCGAAGCCTTTCCAAACCAATAAAAGCAGCATGCCCCTCGTTACAATGATAAAGCTTAGGCATTAAACCCATTTCGTCGAGGGCACGAATTCCTCCTACACCGAGTATCATTTCCTGACGTAACCTGTTTTCGTTATCACCGCCATATAATTGATATGTTATTGCTCTGTCGTCGTCTCTGTTTTCCGGAATATCAGTATCTAAAAGGAAGAGTTTGATTCTACCTACATTTACCTGCCAAATTTTAGCATAAACAGCACGTCCGGGCAGATACACGGAAATTTTTAATACTTCGCCGTTTTTATTCTGAACAGGTACCATTGGCAAATGAGCAAAATGCTGTCGCTGATAGTTTACCAGTTGCTCGCCGGTAAGTGAAATGACCTGATTAAAATAACCCAATCTGTATAGTAAACCAACTGCAACCATGTTTGTTTTCGAGTCGCTGGCTTGCTTAAGGTAATCGCCGGCAAGTATTCCCAGTCCTCCCGAAAATATTTTAATTGAATCTAAAAATCCGTATTCCATACTAAAATATGCAAGCGATTTTTCTTCGTCAACAAAAGGCTCATCCATATAGTCGCGAAACATATTATAAACCTTTTCGAACGACGACATAAACTTCTTATCCTTTGAGAGTTCAATAAATCGCTTATAAGGTAATTGTTCGAGTAAAACTATTGGGTTGTTCTTACACTTTGCCCAAAGCGAAGGGTCAATACTCTTAAACATCTCACCGGCCTCAAAATGCCACGACCACCACAGGTTTTGTGATATTTCTTTAAGTCCTTCAAACTCTTCGGGGATACTTGTTTCAACAATCGACTTATGCCATTTAGGCTCGTCTTTGATACTTGATTTTATTCTGCCATTAACAAGCTCAGTTGGTTTTTCATCAATAAAAAGATAGGATCTGCTTTCAACTTTCGATAAGGCAATATTATAAGCTTTATGATAAAATCCTAAAAGGTTATCCCACAATGTAAGACGTGATAAGTCATAAGCCCTACTCCTTGATTTAGAGATTTCAACATCAATTTTTTTAGCAAATCTTAGTATGTTTGAGCTAATTTCATTTACAACTTCAGCATCGTTATCGTCGTTTCGATTAATAACAACAATACCATTACCTGTTTTTTTCTCGTGTGTTCTTATCCATTGACCAAAGCCTGTTAGGCTTGTTGTTATTGTTGGAATAGAAAAAGCCAGACTTTCCATTGGTGTATAACCCCATGGCTCATAATACGAAGGAAAAACGGTTAAATCAAGGCCTATCAAAACATTAAAATACGAAAGATTAAAAATGCCGTCGTTACCATTTAGATATGAAGGGACGAAAATGACTTTAACTTGTGAATCTTCCTTATTGTCTAAACCTGCATCTTTTAATTTGTTAATAACAGGGTCGAATTCCATATCATGCAAACCGTGAGTAAGAAAAGGATCAATAGATTCAAAATTAACATCCTTATTATTAAGCTTGTTAATAATATCTTTTCGGGGGCCGTAATGATTGGCAGGCACTAAGATATAAGCCAAAATATCTTTTTCAAGAGTCTCAGACTCATTAAGCTCTTTTAATGCATCAATAAATAAATCAATCCCCTTATTCTTAAACTCATACCTGCCGCTTGTTCCGATAATAAATGTTTCGTTATTAAAATCATAACCGGTTATTGCATTTGCAACAGCAAGTAATTTTTTGCGAGCATTTTCTCTTGCATTGTCAAACTTAGCGGCTTTGGGAATAAAGTTATCTTCAAAGCCATTTGGGGTTGTAATATCTACTTCTTTACCAAGAAATATACTACATTCTCTTGCTGTAATGTCACTAACTGTAGTAAATGCATCAGCTTCGTTTGCCGATAGTTTTTCTAATGAAAACTTTGAAACAAGATTAAATTTTCGTGCTATCTCATCTGCATCATAATTATTAATATCTTTATAAAGAGGATAATTATATCCGGCAAGAGAACGACCAATAACAGTTGCATGAGTAGTAAATACAGTTGCAATATTAAGAGCTTTTTCCTTTAAATATAAAATACCTGCACCGGTCATCCATTCGTGAAACTGGGCAACTATGTTTGTGTTTACACTAAAATGATACTTACTAAAACTCTCAATTACTTTACCGGCTGAATAACCAAATAAAGCAGGTTCAAAATAATCCCATGCACCTGATATTGAATCAAGTTTATATGATTCCCAAAGTTTAGAGAAAATCTTGTCCTTCTCGCTAAAGAAATTAGTAAAATCAATTAGAATAACGATTGGATTTCCGGTAATATTCCATCGTCCTGTCCTAACCCGCAATCCTTCGTTATTTGCTTTTTCCCGCCATAATTTAAACAGCTCTTCATCCTCGGTAAATTCAGGGTGTACCTCAGAGCCTCGCCAAACATCGGGGCCTATCATTATTAAATTGTCATTATATTCGCTTAATAAGCTATATGCTTTTGTAGATACAACGGTATGAATTCCACCAACTTTATTACATACTTCCCAACTTACTTCAAAAATTGTATCAGGCTTTTGTGTTTTCTTTGTCATGATATATTACTATAATTTTCCTTAATATTCTACTTAAATTTTAATCAAATTCGATTACAAATTTGCAATTAATAATTCAAAATAGAGCCATGAACTCCGTATAAAATAAGAATTCATGGCTCGCAAACGTTTGAAATAAAACAATTATTTTATCAGTTTACAATTTAAGGATAGTCATACCTTAAACTGTACTAATACCGATTTACTTTTTCAATTTTCTTAATGCCGATTGATATTTTTTTATCAAACTCTGCAATTCTTCCTTACTTAAATCATCTTCAACCAAGTTGGGACAAATTTTGTTCACTCGTGTAATGAAATCGCTAAGTATATTCATGTAATTAATAAATGCATCGTATGGCGAGTTGTATGGATTGAAATATTTGTGAACATCGCCGTCAGAAAACCATTTTGTACACATGTAGTAAAAATGGTCGCTTATCTGCAATCGTTGCCAATCCCTTTTAATGTCTTTATCCTTACAGTTTTTTACATTATCGAGTAATGAATAAAGCTTTCTAAATGCTTCGTCTTGTAATTCGTTACCAAGCCATGCCGTTAGATCTCTTTCTTTATCTGCCCATGATATTGGGGTAGGGACATTTATTGCCGAAACAGGCTCAAACTTAGTTGCAATCTCAGTTGGTGTTAAGAATTTTATATCGGTATCTTCAATTATTTTTGAAATAAAAGAATCTAAGAAATCAAATATACCGGTATTTGCCGCTTGATGCTCGCCAAATGTTTCATAATCCATAAACAAGTTTAAAAGCTCTTCTTCCGGCTTAATATCTTCAATCCAATTCACATATTTTTCTGCTGTGAGCGGCCATTCATCCCAGCCTCTATTCGAAAAACGAAAAGCAATATCATCACTCATGCTATAGTTCTTCAATAGTAATTTAAGCTTTGGATTAATTGCATTTTGATATAAATAATTTGGGCTTTTCCACCCCAGAATATGCTTTGCTCCTTCGCTTAACATTGCTTTATATCCCATATCGGCAACCTTGTTTCCAATATCATCTGAATAAATAAGCTCGGTATTTCTAAATACCTTTGGCACTTTCTTAAAATGCTTTTTAATCAGCCTTGCGTGTTCTTTAACTTGATTCTCGAATTCATCATTGTTTTGTAAAGAGACTAAAGAATGGGAGTATGTTTCAGCCAAAAATTCAACATTTCCGCTTGCTGCCAATTTTTTAAAACTCTCGAGAGCTTCGGGAGCATACATTTCCATTTGCTCAATAACCACACCTGACAAAGAGAAGGCAAACTTAAATTTCTTTCCATGTTTCTCAATTAAATCCAGCATAAGCCTGTTTGCGGGCAAATAGCAGTTATTGGCTACTTTTTCCATAATAGCCCTATTGGTAAAATCATCATAGTAATAATGATCATTTCCCATATCAAAAAATCTGTATCTTTTTAGTCTAAAAGGTTGGTGTACCTGAAAATATAAACAAATTGTTTTCATCAGTATTTAGTTTTTATTTATTGCTGATTTATATACTTCTTTTACTTTAAGTGCTGCGTTTTCCCATATCAAATTATCTACTTCTTCTTTTCCGTATTTACGAAACATATGTTGAAGGCTATCATAATTTAGCAATCCGTATATTGCATCGGCTGTAGCATCAATATCCCAAAAATCGACTTTAATAGCATGTTTTAAAATCTCAGACACACCTGATTGTTTTGAGATAATTACCGGAACACTTGAACGCATTGCTTCGAGCGGCGAAATACCAAAAGGCTCAGACACCGATGGCATAACATATACATCACTCATTGCAAACATATTAGGAACCTCATCGCCTTTTAAAAAACCTGCAAAATGAAACTTATCGGCTATTCCCAGTTGGGCAACTCGCTTTATCATTTTATTCATCATATCGCCACTCCCTGCCATTACAAACCTAACATTAGTGTAACGCTGTAATACTTTTGCAGCAGCTTCGACAAAATATTCAGGACCTTTCTGATAAGTTATTCTGCCAAGAAAGGTAACGATCTTTTCAGAGACACCTTTTTTCAGCTCATATTCCTCTGTTCTATCAACCGGTTCGACGGCATTGTGTACGGCAACAACTTTTGCTGCATCTATTCCATATTTTTCAATAACAATATTTCTTGTAAGATGACTAACGGCAATTACTTTATCGGCAGCCATCATTCCTTGTTGTTCAATATCAAATACTATTGAATTTACATTCTCGCCGCTACGGTCGAACTCTGTTGCATGCATATGAACAACAAGAGGTTTACCACTTATCTCCTTAGCAGCAATACCGGCTTTATATGTCAGCCAATCGTGTGCATGAATAACATCAAAGTCGTTATTAGCAGCAATTACCGATGCAACAAGTGCGTATCTCGAAACCTCTTCCATAAGGTCTTTCCCATATTTTCCTGAAAACTTAAAATTACTCGAAAAAACAGATTCTTCAATCAGGTTTTTATCCAATAAATCTTCCGATGATAATTTTTCAAATTCCTCAGGCGATAAATAGGGAATAAGATTTACGCCTACTTCAATATATGTAAGCTTCCTCCAAAACTCCTGATTTGTTATATTCTTTTTTGTTATTGATATGCCTTCGGCTTGCTCTAATTTAAGATAGCTTTGGTCTTCGTCGCCGTAAGCCTTTGGAACAACAAAAATTACTTCTACATCGTGATGCGAAAGTCCTTTTGTGAGACCGTAACATGCTGTTCCGAGTCCTCCTGTTATATGTGGCGGAAATTCCCACCCGAACATTAATACTTTCATATTATTTTGATGTATTTTTTTTATTTACATTATTTATCATTTTGCGTATTCGCAATAGCTCAGCAACACTCCATGCCTGACTGATTGCACCACCCGGATTGTGAGGCGGATCGCCATCAAACACCTCAGAAATGGTTCCAAGCCCGTGTCTTCCCATTTCCTCCTCAAAGCCGTAATACAGTTTCGAGATAAATTTAACTCCCGATTTTTCGTGCAGTTGTAAATATGCATCGGCAAAATGACCAAGTAACCAAGGCCAAACGGTTCCTTGATGATATGCTTTATCGCGTGTTTCCTGGTTACCGGCATAAACACCCTTATACATCGGGTTTTTAGGCGACAATGTACGCAAACCTTTTGGTGTAAGTAGTTCCTTTTGCACTTTATCAACTACTGCCTTTTTCACATCTTTTGATAAAATGGAATAAGGTAAAGAAGCAGCAAATATTTGATTTGGACGAACAGCCCAATCAGTCTTTTCATTATCAACATAATCGGCGAGATATGCTTTCTTTTTATCCCAAAATAGAGAAATAAAAGAATCTGCTATTTTCTCCGGTAAATTACTCCAGTTGTTAATAAATTCAGTATCTTTAGCCAAACGAGCTATTTCGAGACTAAACATAATGGCATTATACCACAAAGCATTAATCTCAACATCATATCCTATACGTGGAGTAACAGCTTTTCCGTTTACAACAGCATCCATCCATGTAAGAGCTTTTCCTTCGACACCTGCCCATATTAGTGAATTTTTTTCCATATGGATATTAAACTCCGTTCCGTTTCTGTATCCCTCTAAAACACCTTTCATCTTATCCCAAAAAGACTTAATAAAGCTCTGCTTATTGCTACAGTGCGGGAAATATTGCTGAAGTGCCCAGAAATACCATAAAGGTGCATCGACAGAATTTAGCGAAGTATTATCGCCACTTCCAATATTAGGAAATAATGCTCCTTGTAACTCATTTGACATTGTTGTTAAAACAGCTTTACAGGTTTTTACATCATCAATTGATAAAGTCAGTCCGGGTAAAGAAATAAATGTATCTCGTCCCCATCTCCCAAACCAGGGGTAACCGGCAATAACCTCAGTTGCATTATTTTTTCGTACAATAAACTGATGAGCAGCATTAATTAAATTATGCTCAAAACTATCTCGTGCTACCCTTTTATTTTTCTCTGCATCAAATTGCTTCTCAAGATTAGCACCCACTGTTTGCTTTATTCCGGCAGAAAAAATAACACTCTCGCCTTTTTTTATGTTAAGTTCAAAATATCCGGGAACAAATAAATCTTCCTGAAAGTCATATCCTCTTTTTTGCTCTTCGATATATTCAATATTTTTATTCCAATTATTAAAAACAACAAATTCAGCCTTTTTTGATAATTGCATGTGTAAATATGGATAGCCTTCGTAAAGCTTCATTTTAATACCACTTGGTATTTTATCAACTTTTGTATTAGCATACAAATTTTCTCTACTTAAAGAGTGTACATTCCGAAAGGCTAAAAATGGTTGAAGATGTAATTTTGTAGGGCTATGGGCATCAAGCAATGTGTAACGAATTAAAACTCTTGTTTCGTTAGCAATAAAAAAGAATTCCTTTTTAAGCTTAACTCCTCCAACTCTGTACACAACAGTTGGGGTTGGGTCCATTTCAAATTTCATGGCATATTTATGACCTCCCGGCTCCCAAACATCACCCGGATATTTATGTATTCCTAAATGAAATTCCTTGCCCCGCTGCACAATTGTTTCATCAAGACTTGATAAAAGTACGTGGTTATCATTATCTAACTCAGGCACAGGACAAACCAATAAGCCGTGATATTTACGTGTATTGCAAAATAAAAGTGTGCTGTTTGAATATGAACCTGCACGATTAGAGCGTAACAATTCACGCTTTAATGAATATCCCAGATTTACTAAATGTTTTTTTTCAATATCTA
Source organism: Bacteroidota bacterium (assembly GCA_024762835.1). Lineage (GTDB taxonomy): Bacteria > Bacteroidota > Bacteroidia > Bacteroidales > M50B96 > JANTGP01. Next base: position 6,295 of record JANTGP010000050.1, on the reverse strand, counting down.
AATAACTCATGTTATAACAATAATTAATTTCAAATATAAAATATTAATTCTCTGAAAATAAGCAAAAAATTTAATAATTAAAGCCTAATTTTCCATTTTGCAAATGAACGAAAAAATAAGCGATTTTACATTAATTGATTGTTAAGAAATATACAAAAATCAAATTGTTGGCTTTTAATATTTGCTATAAATTGGATAAATAACCCAAAGCTAAAATATGCCGGAACGAAGTGATAATGCAAAGAGAGAAATTACAAATAACCAGACTTAAGCGACCACCTAAACAAAGCCTGTTGCCAAAGGTAATGAGTAGTGGCGAAGTGAACAATTTCCTTATACAAGCAACTGTATTGGTGCTGTTTTTAGGCCTGCCGGAGACAAGGCGGGATTAAATAAAACTTATCATTTGCATGACTTTATACACTCACTTGCAACTCATTTATTAGAAAAAGGAACAGATATTAGGATTATTCAAGAATTATTAGGACATTAAAACAACAATAATTTATACAAATGTAAGCAACGATATGAAAAAGTGTGATTTGTCCATTTATAAACTAGTTAGGCTTTATTAAAAACACACAAAATGTTCATAAAATACAAATAATTGAACATTGTAATAGTATTTGTTCAAGTTTTACAAAGAAATAAGATTATGTTCATAATTTTAAAGAAATTGGACATTGAGATGAAGTATATTCAGAAATTATACATATATTTGTCAAATGTTCAAAAAATAAAGAAATAATGAACGCTTAAAAATACCTAATTATGTTTGATAGAACTGAACCATATAATAACTTACCTCTACTTGGAATTACCGATATTGAAAATAACAATAAGATTTTAAAGAAATTGGTTACTTCGTCAAGAGCATTAGCAACAATAAATGGCAATTTGAACCAATTACCAAATCCTTTGATGTTAGTTAATACACTATCTTTACAAGAGGCAAAAACATCTACAGAAATAGAAAATATTTTCACAACTGAAGATGAACTATATAAAGCAATATCTGACAATCTAAACTATGACAACTATAATCCAGCGACAAAAGAAGTATTAAGATATAGAGAGGCTCTTTGGGCTGGATTTAATACATTAAAAACAAATCCTGTAATAACAGAACAGTTGATAATTAAGATTTTTAATCAAATAAAAGAAACTAATTCAGGTTATCGTCCACCACAGACTAAAATAGTAATTAAAAGAGGACAAAGTGAATTTAAACCAGGTGAAATAGTTTATACACCACCAAGAGGTGAAGAAGTACTAAACACTCTAATGAAAAATCTTGTTGATTTTCTAAATAACGACCAAAAATATCCTTTAGATCCTCTATTAAAAATGTGTATTGCACACTATCAATTTGAAGCAATCCATCCATTTCAAGACGGAAATGGCAGAACGGGACGAATACTTAATTTATTATACCTATATAGTAAAGGATTATTATCACAACCAATATTATATATCTCAAAATATATTATTTTAAATAAAGATGATTATTATTATAAATTGAGTGCCGTAACTCAAAGAAATTCTTGGGAAGACTGGATTTTATATATGTTAAATGCAATTGAAAAAACCTCTATCATTACTAATGAACGAATAAATGAAATTATTGAACAAATGGAATTGACCTTTGAATATGCAAAAACGAAAATCAAATGGTATAATAAAGAAATAAATGAAGTTATTTTTAGTCAGCCATATATTAAACCAAAAACGATAGGAAATATAATTAATAAAACATCAAGAACAACACTGACCAAATATATGACTGAATTGGTAAATAATAAAATTTTGACACCAAAAAAAATTGGAACAGAAGTATATTATTTAAATGACGATTTAATTAGAATTCTTGAAAGATAAAAAACAAAGCCAACAACTAAGCATTCGTCTCGCCAATAGGCCAGAGATAAAGGCAGTGTTAACTGATCCGGATTCTAGTTTTAAGTCAAGCATAGGTCTTTTAATCGCACCATTTTGGAATTGAAACTTGATTAAACAGCATATAATTTTTACAGGTTATATTTAAACAAAACAGCCCTTCTGTAAAAACAGAAAGGCTGTTGAAATCAATTTATTAAAGTTATAATCTATGCGGCTTTTTTACCCATAAATGTTTTAGTAAACAAGTCGATAAATACTATTACTCCACCACCTATCATTAATGAATCTGGTAATATTCTAAACCACATCCAGCCGTCCATTCCCTGAATAGCTTCACGTGTTCGTGTATAGTAATATCCCATCTCTGCAGCAACTTGTGTTTGCTCAAGACCAATAATTAATGTTGGTAAAGCAAATAACAATACACCAATGGTTAATGACCAAAATCCTATTTTACTTAATTTATCGTTCCATACCCAGCCATTAGCCATTGAGTTTGCCCTTGATGTCATATAAATAAAAGCAATTGAAATATAACCAAAAGCACCAAGCAATGCAATATGTCCGTGAGGCATAATTAAGTATGTTCCATGTGAATAATAAGAAATTGTCGGGGTATTAATCACCATTCCGAAGAAACCGGCACCAATCCAATTTAAAATTGCAGAACCTGCAATCCACATAAAGGGTGTACTAAATGAGTTTATAATTCCATCTGCTTTTTGATCTCTTTGGTTTTTCCATGCTTCAATTATCATAAGTGCCAATGGTAATGGCTCTAATGCAGAGAAAATACCTCCTATTGCAATCCAATACTCATCAAGTCCTTGCCAGAAATAATGATGACCAACGCCTAATGTTCCGGACATCATAATTAAGAAAAGTTCAAAGAACATAACTTTTTCAGCTGTTTTCTGAGAAATAAGACCTAATGAAACTGTCATAAATGCAATTACACCTGCAGCAAATAACTCAAAAGTTAATTCAACCCATAAGTGAATTACCCACCAACGATAATAATCATCAACTGTAAAGTTTGGCATAACTTTATGTACCGGCATCATTCCGGCAATATAAAGAGTTGCAATAGCAAAAGCCGACCAAATAATTGTTCCAACAAGTGGATTATTTGTAGCTGATTTTTTAATCAAAGTAATGATAAGTAAAAACCAAAAAACTAGTCCAACTACAAGGCCTATATCCCAAACACGACCTAAATTAATTAGCTCTCTTCCTTCGTTTCCGAACCAGAACCAAACATCACGCATTTGTCCGGTTGCTCCCATATACAAACCTACTATTGCACCAACAGCAACTATCAATAAAGCTGCCCATAATACATCAATTAACCACGGAAATTTATGATCTTTATTTGCTACCCAAGGGGCAATTAACAAACCACCAACTAACCATCCAACAGCTACCCATAAAATAGCTAATTGTGTATGAATAGAACGTATTACATTAAATGGAAGAATAGATTGTGAAAAAATAAAATCTTGTGTTGGATCGGCATATAAATGAGCTAAATATGCACCAAGAAAAAGCTGAACAACAAATAGTAGAGATACTATAGGAATATATTTTAATAATTTCTTTTGTGACCTGAAAAGCTTGGTAACTTTTAGAGCAGGTGATAAATCTTCCTTTCTGTCTTTTTTAAATAAATACTCATATGATAAGAATATAACCAAAATTGTAAGTGTCCAAAGAATTAAGAATTCCCATAACGAAACAATATGATTATTAAATGAGGTATCCTGATCAACTAATGGTTCATGTGGCCAATTGTTTGACCATGTTCTTTCCTCACCAATTTTTCCTTCCGTTCCCGGACGAATTGAAGATGCTACCATTTGTGACCAATCAACGAAGGCAGCAATTTTTACTGCTTCTTCTTTGCGAATTACACCTCCTGGAAAGGCTCTTTCGTGGTCACCCTCAACCAATAATTTACTTAATAATTTAACGTTATTTTTATACGCTGCCGCTGATGCGTCGGTATATGTTACACCTTCTTCCAAAAGCTTTGTTTGCTGATGGAAATCTTGTTTAACACGTTCTTTAACTGCACCACGCTCAATATCTGTTATGTCTTTGGCAGACTTTTGATACATTTCCTGAGAATAATAATCATACAGATATTCGGCACGATGATGGAAAAACTCTGTAGTGAAATCAGGTCCCATATAGGCTCCCATTCCTAACATTGTTCCCCAATCCATTAAATCAAATTCCTGGAAATAACCTTTACCTTCAACTACATCATCGTAGGTATAAAGTAATTCGCCCGATTGCGATTTAACTTCTTTTGCAATTGGTGGTACTTCCTTTTGCAAATTAGCAGTGAAATAAATTAAGGCTACCACCATAATAATTGCTATGAACCAAAAACCGGAGTAAAGTCCCTTCTTGGACATAAACTTGTCTAATAATGTTTCTTTCATTTTCCTTGTGTTTATTAATTAATAATATAAATACATTTTTATTATACTACTTATATGTAATATATTTTATTAAAAAAAATCAATATTTTGTAATATTAGTTTTATATAAATCAAGTAATGTTGTTTTCTCTAAAGTTTGTACAAAATTGTGTTTATTCTCTTCCCAAATAAAATGCATTGCACAGGGATTTTCGCTTGAACATTCGTGAAAACCTAAAATACATGAATTAAAACTTTCCATCCCTTCAACCGATTCAATAATATTTGCTAATGTAATTTCACTTAATTCCTTATTTAGTTTAAAACCACCATTTCTTCCTTTTATACTGATTAAATAATTATTCTTAACTAAATCAGTCATTAAACGTGTAAGATATTTATAAGGAATATTTAATTTATTATGTAAGTATTTTGCAGATTTCAACTCTGTATTGTTCTTAGCCATAAAGCTTAAGACTCTAACTGCATATTCTGTTGTTTTTGATAAAATCATAATTCAATATAAAAAACGTAAAATAGCACAAAAAAATAAAGCTAAATACCCGTATTTTAAAACAGTCTGCCTTGCTGGCGAATATCCAACTTATTAAGGTGTATATATGCCAATTCGGTAACTTCCCTGCCACGAGGAGTGCGCTTAATAAATCCTTCTTTAATCAAAAATGGTTCATAAACCTCTTCAATAGTTCCTGCATCTTCGCCTACAGCAGTTGATATTGTTGTAATTCCAACCGGTCCGCCTTTAAATTTATCAATAATAGTAAGAAGTATTTTATTGTCCATTTCGTCTAAACCATGCTTATCAATATTTAAAGCTTCGAGGGCAAATTGTGTTATTTCAATATCAATTTTACCATTTGATTTTACCTGAGCAAAGTCTCTTACTCTCCTTAATAACGAATTTGCAATACGTGGTGTTCCTCTACTGCGTGAGGCAATTTCAATAGAAGCTTTTAAGTCAATCGGGACATTTAATATTTTAGCAGATCGTTGAACGATTCCGGTTAGTATTTTTGCATCGTAATACTCAAGGTGTGATGTAATACCGAAACGGGCACGAAGCGGGCTTGTAAGCAATCCTGAGCGTGTTGTAGCACCAATTAAGGTAAAAGGACTAAGTTCGAGTTGAATTGAGCGGGCACTTGGACCTTTGTCAATCATAATATCAATATGATAATCTTCCATTGCCGAATATAAATACTCTTCGACAATAGGACTTAATCTGTGTATTTCGTCAATAAATAGTACATCATATTTTTCGAGATTAGTAAGCAATCCGGCAAGATCACCCGGTTTATCCAAAACAGGACCCGATGTTAATTTTAAACTTACATTTAGCTCATTGGCAATAATATTTGCAAGAGTAGTTTTTCCCAGTCCGGGTGGGCCATGTAACAGGACATGGTCGAGAGCTTCGCCACGCATTTTGGCTGCCTGGACAAAAATCATAAGATTTTCCACAATCTTCGATTGTCCTTTAAAATCGGTAAATTCAGAAGGACGAATTTTTTTTTCAAATTCTTTTTCGCTTTCAGACAATCCGTTAATATCCAAATCTATATTTTCATTCATCAAGACAATCTATTATTTGTTACCATCATTTTCAATCTTTTTACCGTTTATCCTAATCTCTTTATCGTTTCTGTATGTAACACTCATAAACAAGCTTCCATCAGCATTATAATATTTCCATATTTTTTCGCGGCTACCAAAAATATAATATCTTTCTTCTTTTAATTTTCCGTTTCTATAATACCACTTATGCTTTCCGTCTTCATTTCCCTGAAGAAAATTTCCTTCAAATTTAATTTTACCATCCTCATAAAAATATTGCCATTTGTCTTCTCTTAAACCAAATTTGTAATTTCCTTTTTCAATATGTTCACCAACATTATTTATCCACTCTCCTTCTTTCAATCCGTCTACATATTCTCCTTTTTCAAGTATTT
>JANTGP010000049.1 GCA_024762835.1 Bacteroidota bacterium | reverse complement strand
GCAGAAAAATAATAAACAGTCATTTAGGAAATTATTATTATTTATTGTTTTGCTAACAATAATATTAGCCATTTTTCAAATAAGCTTTATGACTTATATCTATTCTTTTACCGATAATGGGATAAAAGAAAATCAGTTGGAGAAATTAGATTATAAAATTAAATACTTATTTATTGGTGATTCGCATATGCAAAATGGTGTAAATCCGGAATATTTTGAAAATGCATATAATTTCGCTGCCTCAAATGAGAATTATGCTATGACATATTTTAAACTCAAAGCATTTTATGAAGATTTAAACAAGGAAGCTGAGATAGTTTTATTACCAATAGATATTGCTTCTTTTTCTTCTTTTAGGTCAAGCCGTTATAAAATCTCTAATTTAATTGATTTTGATGATTGTATTGACTTATATGAAAATACTGGAGATTTTAATTACATTAAAGAATATTTTGTTGTGAATACAGTAAAATATTCAGGAAAATATACTTTAATAAACAGGTTTCTTGCAAGGAAGTTTTTTGGCAACTCGCAGAAATATATAAAAGGATTTAAACCACGTACGGGCTTTCTCGAGAATAAAAAGAATGTTGATAAAATATGTGAGAAACAAGCCGATTTATTTCTGAAAGGGCATGAATATTTTGATAAGTTAATGATTCATTATTTTAAAAATATTTTGACTTTATGTGAACAGAAAAGAATAAAACTGGTTCTACTAAAACTTCCCCTATATGATAAATATATTAATGCATGCAGGAAATATGTACCTTTAGAAAAATATTATAATGACATTGAGAAGATTACACATCAATATGGTAATGTTACCATCTTGGATTATCAGGATGCTTTTAAAAATAATGGAGAATATTTTAGAAATCCCGACCATATGAATGTAGGCGGTGCAAAAGTATTTTCAGAGTTATTAAGTAAAGACCTTAAGAAAATTGAATAATAATGAATATCCCATTTAATAAACCGTATTTCTCAGGTAAAGAAGCAGAAAACCTTACTAAGGCTGCTACATCAGGTCATATTAGTGGAAATGGTTATTTTACGAAAAAATGCCATAACTTTTTTACAAATAAATACGGATTCAAAAAAGTTTTACTTACAACCTCTTGTACTGATGCTCTTGAAATGGCTGCGATTTTATTAAATATTAAAGATGGTGATGAGGTGATTTGCCCTTCCTACGCTTTTGTATCAACAGCTAATGCTTTTGTGTTAAAGGGAGCAAAGATAGTTTTTGCTGATAGCGAAGACAACAACCCGAATATTGATGCAAGTAGGATTGAAGAGTTAATTACCCCAAAAACAAAAGCAATTGTTGTAATTCATTACGGTGGTGTAGCATGCGATATGGATAAGATAATGGAAATTGCTACGCGACGAAACATATTTGTTGTGGAAGATGCTGCACAGGCTATTGATTCGTATTACAAAAATAGGGCTTTGGGATCGATTGGACATTTAGCAGCCTTTTCATTTCATGAAACAAAAAATATTATTTCCGGCGAAGGAGGAATGTTGGTTATCAATGATGATAGATTTATTGAACGCTCGGAAATAATCTGGGAAAAAGGAACTAATCGTGCAGCATTTTTTAGAGGCGAAGTTGATAAGTATGGTTGGGTTGATATTGGCTCTTCATTTTTACCGTCAGAACTTATAGCTGCTTTTTTGTATGCACAACTTGAGTCTATTGATATTATTCAGGAAACAAGAAAGAGTATTTGGAATTATTATCATTCAAAACTTATCAAACTTGAACAGGAAGGAAAAATCAAACTTGTTAATATTCCTGTTTCTGCAAGTAACAATGCACATCTTTATTATTTATTAACCAATAGTAAGGAAGAGAGAACAAGTCTGTTAAAATTCTTGAATGATAATGGTATAGCAGCAGTTTTTCATTATTTGCCACTGCATCAAAGTTCTTACTATAAAGACAAACATGATGGAAGGCATTTAGATAATGCTGTTAAATTCTCAGAGCAATTAATAAGACTACCTTTCTTTAATGATATAAGTGCACAGCAACAGGAATATATTATCGATAAGATTTATGAATATTATTCATGATAATTTTAAAAAGTTATGCTAAAGTAGATTATCTTTGATGTTTATAATTTTTGAGATTATTTAACTCTGATAACAAAGCTAATGTACAGTCACGAAATTAAAATAAGAGTCCGCTATGGTGAAACAGATAAAATGGGCTATGTGTATTATGGCAATTACCCTGAGTACTATGAAGTTGGAAGAACAGAATTGTTGCGTAGCTTAGGTTTTACATATAGAGAACTCGAAGATCTTGGTATATTAATGCCTATCGTTGAAATGAATATTCAGTATTTCAGACCTTCTTTTTATGATGATGAAATTACTATTAAATCTACCATAAGAGAGGAGCCAAGGTCGAGAGTAAATTTTGAGTACGAAATACACAACCAAGAGGGAGTTCTTCTTAACAAAGGAAATACGGTACTTGGTTTTATAAATGCCGAATCAAGGCGTCCTGTACGTCCACCAAAAGTAATAGTTGATTGCTTTAAGCCTTATTTTTAAATCTTAATTATGCGAATTGCTGTAGATTTTGACGGGACAATTGTAGAGCACGAATATCCAGAGATTGGAAAGGAACTTCTTTTTGCTTTTCAAACTTTAAAAGAAATACAAAAGCAAGGACATCATTTAATATTATGGACATACAGAGCAGGTAAGGAACTCGATGATGCAGTTGAATATTGTAAAAAAAACGGACTCGTGTTTTATGCTGTAAATAAAAACTATCCGGAAGAGGTTTTTACAGATTCTATTTCGCGTAAAATTGATGCTGATATTTATATCGACGATAAAAATATCGGTGGCTTTCCGGGCTGGTCAAAGATTTGGGAATTGTTTAATGAGAACAATAACAAGACTGATTTAAAATCTGTTAAAAAAAGCTTTTTAGCTAAGTTTTATAAATCTGATAAATAATGAAATTTATATCTTATACATTGGTGTTTTTGTTATGTGCTTTTTCTGCCTTTTCGCAAAAGAAAGAAAATTTGGGAGATGCAATAAATTCAGAATATAGCGAAGTTAGTCCTGTAATTGCACCTGATGGAAAATCAATCTATTTTGTAAGAATAAATTATGGGGGCAAAAAAATAAATGCTGAATATAACGAGACCTGCTGGTTTAGTACATTAGACAAAAACTCGGAATGGACAAAAGCCAGGCTAATGCCAAAACAATTTAATCTATCCGTAACAAACGGTATATTAAGTGTTTCGCCCGATGGAAATACTTTTCTGATACGAGGTGCTTACGAAGATGGGATGTTAGTTTCTAAAGGTTTTTCTTTTATCTATCGCGAAAAGTTTGGGTGGAGTACACCTGAGAAGTTAAATATTAAATTTTACGAAGATATGGACATTGGTGAGTATAGCGGTGCATTTCTTGCCAATAACGGTAGAATATTGATTATGTATTTCAGTGAAATCTTATCAAGTAATAACTGCGATTTGTATTTTAGCAAATTACAGGATAATGGCTGGTGGACTAAACCTAAAAGTCTGGGTAAAACTGTAAATGGCAAAAAAACTGATGAGATTTCTCCTTTTCTCGCATCCGATGGTAAAACTCTTTATTTTTCGAGTGATAGGGCAAATGGCTACGGCTCGTATGATATTTACATGACAAAGCGACTTGATAAAACCTGGAAGAAATGGTCGAAACCGGTAAATCTTGGTGCAAATATTAACACTCCGGATTGGGAAGCCTATTATTCCCTTAGTGCAAAAGGTGATTTTACGTATATGACATCAACCGAAAATAGCATTGGCCGCGAAGATATTATTAGACTGGCATTATCTGAGGATGAAAGTCCTGAGCCTGTAGTAATGGTTTCGGGAATTATCCGCAATGCTAAAACGAATGAGCCTATTGCTGCAAAAATTAGCTATGAGACTTTGCCTGAGGGTGAGATAATAGGTAGTGCTCAAAGTAATCCCGCGAACGGAAGCTATAAAATAACTCTTCCTTACGGGAAGAAATATGGAATATCTGCCTTGGTTAATGGTTATTTTCCTGTTTCCGAAAATATTGATTTGTCAGATATATCAGACTATCAGGAGGTGACAAAAAATTTGGAAATGATCCCTGTTGAGGTAGGTCATACGGTAAGAATGAACAATATTTTTTTTGATTTTGGAAAGTCAGTTTTAAGTGAAGATTCATATCCCGAGCTTAATAGAGTTGTAAAACTAATGAACGAGAACCCTGAAATGGAAATTGAAATATCAGGTCATACGGATAATGTTGGCTCTGATTCGTTTAATATAAAATTATCGACTGAAAGGGCAGAGGCTGTAAAAGAATACCTTGTAGCTCAAAAGATTGATTCCCATAGGATTTCATCAAAAGGGTACGGTAAAAGTAAGCCAGTTGATACAAATGAGACGGAAGAGGGAAGACAGAAAAACAGAAGGGTTGAGTTTACAATATTGAAGAAATAGTAAGAAATAAATGTAATTTAATTAATACAAAATCGTCAGTGATGAGTATGACAAATGAGGACTTTCAGTTAAGCTTGCTTCCGATGAGCCAAAAGCTGTATCATTTTGCATTTAGGTACCTTAAAAGAAAGGAAGAGGCGGAAGATGCTGTTCAGGAGGTTTTTATAAAATTATGGTCAATTAGAGACAAATTGGATAAGTATAAAAGTCTTGAGGCTTTTGCATACACTGTAACACGTAATTTATGCTTAGATAAGATTAAAGCTAAAAAAGCTATGCTGGTACCTGATTTAAAATATAACGAACCAAAGCAAAATAATACTCCGGACAAACAGCTTGAGGATAGCGAAAAGTTGAAAATGGTTCAGGAGATAATTGATAAATTGCCCGAACAGCAGCGCTTGGTTATTCAATTCAGAGATATCGACCAGTTTAACTTCGATGAAATTGCTGAAATGATGGGTATTGAGCTAAATGCAATTAGGGTAAACTTGTCGAGAGCAAGAAAAAAAGTACGTGACGAAATAGCTAAATTATATAATTATGAACTTAGTGGAGATTGAAGCATTATTAGATAAGTATTATAGTGGTAATACAAGTCTAGAAGAGGAAAGACTTTTGGCGAATTATTTTTTAACAGAAGATGTGCCTGGTCATCTGGCTGCTGTAAAAGAGCAGTTTGTATTTCTTTCTTCCGAAGAAAACAAGGTTCCACTTGCCGGTAATCTTGATGAAAGAATTTCTAATATGATAGCCAGGGAGGCAAATTCAACTAAAAACAGGTCGAAGATGATACGCACGACTATAATGGCTGTTGCTGCCGGATTTTTATTAATATTTGCAATACGTGCTTTGATAAGTGATTCGGGTGGTGTTGTTTCACCCCAAACTATAAGAACATCTATAAAAGCTGATTCAAATGTTACTACTGACAGTATTGATGTTAAAAACCCTGATTTGAATAAATAGATTTATTAACTCGTACTATTTAAGCTGATTAGGCTAATCTCAGGACGTATACCTATACGAGTAGCCAAACCAATATATCCAATTCCTCTGTTTACGTATAAATATTGATTGCTTACTTTATATAATCCTGCCCATCTGGGATATTTGTACTGTATGGGACTCCATTTAAATCCGGGAATATCTATCCCAAACTGCATTCCGTGTGTGTGCCCCGATAGAGTTAAATCAATATTTGTTTTATTAAGAACCTTTGCATCCCAATGAGACGGGTCATGAGAAAGTAGTAGACTGAACTTTGAATCGTCCATACCCTTGGTTGCTTTGTCTAGGTCACCGTATTTGGGGAATGGGGGATGTCCCCAATTCTCAACTCCAACAAGATTAATTGTTGAGCCGGATATGTTTATTTTTGTATGTTCGTTAAGTAATAGTCTAAACCCGCTTTTTGCCAGATTATTCTTTAAGCTTGAGTGATTATCAATCTTTTGTTGCTCTGTATCCCATTGTGTATAATCGCCATAGTCGTGATTACCAAGGATAGCATACTTTCCATATTTTGCCTTTATTGAAGAAAGCATAGGGATGAAATTATCCATTTCTTTAGCAAGATTATTAACTATGTCTCCTGTAAAAACAACTAAATCGGCTTGCTTGCTGTTAATCATGCTTACTATTCTTTCTACTTCATGGATGTTGTCAATAAAACTACCAATATGAAAATCTGATATTTGAATTATCTTAAACTTGTCGAAAGCTTTAGGAAGCTTAGAGAAGGACAATTCAGTATTAATAAAATGAAAATCGAATCGACCTTTAAGTATTCCGTAAATACTTCCTGCAAAAGGAATTGCCGAGAGAATTATTCCTGTTTGTGTAATAAATGTTTTACGCGAAATAGTGTTTGCTTTTTTGTTGTCCTCAATATGGTCTTTTCTTTTAAAAAGCTTTCTTAGCAGATTATATAAATCATCAATAAAATGAAAAGAAATTATTACGAGCTTTGGAAGAAATACAGTTAATGAAATAGCCAGCCATAAGAAGATTGTGTTGTAATAGTATAGGTCGTGTTGGTCAGGTCTGTTTTTAAATAAGTAGCCAAACATCAGAAGAAAAAAGAGGGTAGTCAGCCAAAATAAGAAATAAACAATTTGCCTTAATAGTTTTCTTGTATTCCAATTTTGTAATGACCGTACAATAGCCTTAAAAACATATAAATCTACAAGAAGGATGAAAAGTGCTACTAATGTAAAAGAAAAATACAGTCTCATTGTTAATACTTTGCAGTTTACAGGATTTAGAAAAGTTATTTTGTTTACTTATAAACAATGTATTTGTAAATTAGTTTTAGGGTTTATAACATAATCTCATGAAATCCTTCTTTGCTTCCTTGTTACCTAGGTTCGATGACTTTTTTAAATCTGCACAAGCATTTTTCTTTTTTCCTAACTCAAAATAGCAGGCACCCCTATAGAAATATGAATCAGCATCTTCTTTAATTTTTATTGCCTTACCAAAATCTTTTATTGCCAAATCAAACTTTTCTTTTTTATAGTAATACAATGCTCTATTATTAAAAGCTTCAAAACAATGTGGGTCTAAATCTATTGCTTTGGAAAAGTCTCTAATAGCCTGACTGTTTTTGTTTAGGAGCATATATGTTTCGCCTCTTTCGTAAAATGCCTTGTTGTTTTCTGCATCGCGTGCAATGCACTTGTTAAAGTCGCGAAGAGCAAGATCATACTTCTTGGATTGTTTATATGCAATACCTCTATTTAAGAAAAGCTCAGCTTTTATAATTTTGTATTTATTTATAAGAAGAGAGTAGTCACTAATTGCAGCATCCCAATCTTTTTCTTCAAAATTTACCTGAGCCCTGAAAGTATATAATTCCTGTACATCAATTTTAAGTGAAACAGCCTTGTCGAAGTCAAGTTTCGAAGCTTTATAATCCTTGAGATAATACTCAACAATTCCACGTTTATACCATGCTTCAATGTAATCCGTGTTCAATTTTAGGCATTTATTTAAGTCTTGAAGAGCAGCAGAATATTTTTTATCCTTTATAAAAATATCTGCACGAAAGAAATAATTGTCAGAATTATCAGGCTTTAGTCTTATTGCTGTTGAGAAATCGTCTAAGGCTTGTTCATAAGCTTTTTGTTTATAATACAATTTTGCTCTTTTACTAAAGATAGAATCCACGTTATCCTTAAGTCTTATTGCTGATGTATAGTCTTTTATGGCATCATCAAGATTGTCTGACATGGAATATAGATTAGCTCTGGCAATAAAAACATCCCAATAGTCAGCTTTAAGTTCTAAAGCTTTTGAGAAGTCAGAAAGAGCTTCCTCATTCTTGGCTAAGGCAATATTTGCCATTGCTCTTTTGTAATAAGCCTCGAAATAATCAGGATAATTCTCAATAACATAATCGAAATCTTTTATAGCATTTGGGTAGTCATTATTTTCTAAAGACTTAACTCCTCTATCATAGTAGAAATTTACTGTTTGGCCGCTTGCAATACTTACAAACAGAGAAAAGAGTAATATGGAAAAAATACGATTCATATAAATATGTAATTATTAAAGTAATTCTTATTCGACCAATCCTCGCCCAAGCTTATTTATTTTATCATTTTTTTTAAGGTAGTTAAATACTTTGTCAAGAATTCCATTAATAAATATACTACTCTTTTCGGTGCTGTAGTATTTTGCAATCTCAATATATTCGTTGAGGCTCACTTTAACAGGAATTGAAGGGAAATGAACTACCTCGGCAATTGCTTGATTCATTATTAAAATATCCATAAAAGCAATTCTGTCTATTTCCCAGTTTTTGGTGTATTTATGTATTAGCTCCCTGTTATCTTCATAATCAATTATTGATTTTCTTAAAAGATCACGTATAAATTGTTTGTCATCATCATTTTTATACAGAGGCATTAGTGCTGTATCCCGGTTGCTGCGGGTTTTTAATTTTGCAATTGTTTTAACCATCATATTCAAAACAAACTCAAGATCGTCATTCCAATAAATACTTTTTTCTTCAAGTATCTGCTCTAATAATTCATTGTCTGCAAACAGATTTTCTATCATTGAAATAATGAACTTTTTATCATGGGTAAAGTCATTCTTTTCATCAGCCATGTAATTGATATACAAGTCAGATTTAATAAGTTTACGGTATAAACCTTTGCTTAGCTCAGGGTAATTTACCCATGTTAACTTATTCTTTTTTACATATTCGTTAAACTGAATATTTTCTTTAAAAAAGGAAATTATTTTGTTGTCGATGAAACGAGTGTTGGGAGCTAAATCCTCTGCAGTTGGAATGCGTTTTTGTTTTGCCAGTTCAATCTTTTCCTCAGCAAGCTCAGAGATGTCAATAATAAGCAAAAGCAAATAATGAAACAACTCGTACAACTTTTGAATACTAAGCTGCAATTGCTTCTCGGTATTTTCAAACGATTCATTTCCGCTTTTTAGGTGAGCATAAATTATTTGCAAAACCTTAATCCGTAATATTCTTCTACTTATCATAATCTGAAAGAACTTAAGTATTATTTATTATGCAAAGAAAATCTTTTAATTTTAAACATGAAATGAATTATCAATTTTGATGAAATAAATTTTAATTTTTTTCAAGACTAATTATTAAAGCTAATTAATTTTTCTATTTTTGAGTTTTAATATCAAATATAGACAGGTATAATATTATGGAAGACAATCACAATCATGGAAGCATGGATAAATTTAATGATTTTGAATCACGAGCAAGAGAAGATGTTTTTTCAAAATCTGTTAGAGCCGGACGAAGAACTTATTTTTTTGATGTGAAAACAACAAGGAGAGGAGAGTATTACCTGACACTAACAGAGAGTATTAAGAAAATTGGAAATGACGGTCGCTTTCATTTCGAAAAACATAAAATATTCCTTTATAAAGAAGATATCGATAATTTTATTGAGAATCTTCAGGAAACTCTGGACTTTGTTAAAGCCCATAATATAGATTTTGAAGATGACGAAACGCAAGAATCTAATTCTGAATCTACGGATGATAATCAATAGGATATACCTTTTTTCTGTTATCCGGTTATTAAAACAAAAAAAAATTGGAAGATATTTAAGCTTGTCAGCTATTTCCGCTTTATTAATCCTTACAGCTTCATGCCGAAAAAACTCATGTTTTTTATCAAAGGGCGACATGGTACAAGAAGAAAGAATACTTGAAGGATTTAAACAATTGACAGTTGAGGATTTATTTACTGTATACTATAAGCATGATTCTATAAATAAGGTTGTTGTCAAATCAGGGGCTAATTTAATAGATGGGATTTTGACAAATGTTACAGATAGTAGTCTTGTTATTGAAAATACTAATAAGTGTAACTGGATGCGTTCATTTAAAAACAGACCTGAAGTTACAGTATATTCAAATAATCTGGAAAAGCTTGTTATGAACGGTGAAAGTGATTTCATTTCCTTAGATACAATAAAAACAAAGGAATTTACTTATGAAGTTTGGGCAGGAATTTCAACTGCCAAAGTATTATTGAATTGCGATTGCCTTAACCTGAGTCTGAATGCAACAACCGGTGATTATAATTTTTCAGGGAGGGCAGGGGTTGAATATATATATAGTGTAGGCAATTCGTTTGTTGATGCTTCCAATCTTATGTCAGGTTATTCTTTTATCAGCAGTAATTCTACGGGAGATATTTTTGTTAGCTCATCAAAAAGAATAGATGCCCATTTACTTAATTCGGGTGATATATTTTATTACGGTTGCCCTTTGTATGTTACTATTGTTGAGCAAATATCAACCGGTTCGCTTTATCATTTATATTAAAAGCGTTAAAATAATTTACTTTTTTGCTTTCCTTTATTAATAATTTTATACTAAGCATATTTAGATACCTTTTAAATAAGTATTAAAATATATTTATCTTTGCATCGATTAACTATTATATTTCGTTACTATGTTAAAATTATTACCCGCATTTTTTTATTTATTACTTTCTATTAATAGCCTGTTAGCCGTTAATCACGGGAATACAAACTCAAAATCTAAAACAGTTGATACAGATAGAAGTATATCAATGAATGATAATTTGAATATTTATACTGTTCCATGGAGTTTCGTTAATTCAGGTTTAAATCATACTATATTTATTCCTAATAACAATACTTTTATTAGTTATGATAATGGAAGTACAATATCCCATGGCGATTATATTGGTGTTTTTTATAACGATAATGGAACACTTGCTTGTGGGGGATATATGATGTGGGATACTACCTATTCAGGTGGTCCATATACTAGTATTGCTGCTATGGGTGATAATAGTAGTCAAGGTTTACCCGGATTTGCCATTGGAGAATCGTTCTCGTGGAAGATTTACAGAGCTTCGGATGGTGCAATCTTTGACCTTTATGCAACATACAATCATCCAATCTCCATAATTGTAAATGAAGGAGAGTTCTCTATTAATGGAATGTCAGCAATTGAGACACTTACAGATGTTGCACCCCCGACTTTAACAATTACAGGTCTCGCAGCATCATATTGCGAGGATGGTGTATCATCAGTCTTAAGCGGTTCACCTGCCGGAGGTGTTTTCTCAGGTATCGGAATTGTAGGTGACACTTTTGACCCCTCTGTTTCAGGAGTTGGAACATTTGCAATTACTTATACCTATACAACAGGTGGTATTTCTTATACAGAGGTTCAGAATACAACTGTTTACTCAAAACCAGATGTTGACTTAGGGCAGGATTTAGAATTCTGTGAACCCTTTGTTTCTGTTATTAATGCCGGGCAATATGATACTTATTTATGGAGTACAGGAGCTAGTACTCAGACAATTCAGGTAAACTATAGTGGTACTTATTCGGTAACAGTTTCTGATGCAAACTCCTGTGTAAATGCCGATACTTTGCTTATTACAGCATTGCCGCCTGTTACTGTCTCATTTACAGGTCTAGATGCTGCTTATTGCAATAGTGACGAGGCGGTTGTCTTGACAGGCAGTCCGGCAGGTGGCTCATTTAACGGACCGGGTGTTTCGGGAAACAGCTTTAATCCTTCATTAGTTTCCGCTGGAAGTATAAATATTTCATACACATATTTTAACAGCTCAACATTTTGTAATGGTGCATATAATCAGTCCACAACAGTATATCAATTGCCTAATGTAGATTTAGGTCAAGACCAATCTATCTGTTTAGATGGAAGTATTGTTTTAGATGCCGGACAATTTGATACATATTTATGGTCGGATGCTTCGGCTTTGCAAACTTTAGAGGTTACTCAATCTGGCGAATATTCTGTTACAGTTGAAGGAGCAGGTGGTTGTAGTAATTCCGATACTATTTTAATCGATTTGTTTGCTATTCCCCAATCCGGATTAGATAGTTTATATCTAATCAGACCAGGACAAACTATTCAATTAGATGCAGGGGCTGAGTTTGTTTCATACAATTGGAATAATGGTAGCAGCTCGGAATTTGTATCAAGTATTTATCCTGATACTTTTATAGTTACATATATTGATACAAATACTTGCACTAATACTGATACTGCTTATGTTGAATTTGATTTAGATACAATACATCAGGTATCATTACCGGCAGGATGGAGTTATTTCTCCACTTTTGTTGATCCTTATTCGCCTTCGATGATTGATTTATTCTCAAATGTTGTAAACGATGTTATATTAGTGAAAAATAGTAACGGAGAGGTATATTGGCCAGGATTTGGAATTAATATGATTGGAAATTATATTGTAGGAGAGGGCTATCAGGTAAAAGTTACCCAAGCATTAACAGTTGGTATTGCCGGATTGATTGTTGTACCGGAATGGACACCGATTGATATTCCTTCAGGCTGGAGTATTGTTGGGTATTTAAGAACCAATTCTGCTGATTTGGAAGTTTTATTAGATTCGATTGTATCTGACATTATTATTATTAAAAATGGTTTGGGTGAGTTCTATTGGCCTGCTTTTAATCTAAACATGATTGGTGATATGCAACCCGGTGAAGCTTATCTTTCTTCTTTCTTACAAGCTGTTACTTTTACCTATCCATGGAATGGTACACTTTCTAAATCGGCTTCTGCAGGTAGTTTAGAAACAAACTATTATTCCAAAGTAAAAGCAAGTGGTTTTAACATGACAATTGGTATACCTCTTTCCGCCTGGAGTGTTAAGCCTGAGCCCAGAGATGAGATTGCCGTACTTAATAAAACAGGCGAAGTGATAGGTGCTGCAAGTTTTGATAATTTTAATCTTGGAATTACAATATGGGGTGATGACCCTTATACAGATGAAATAGAGAATATTTCAGATGATGAGACATTTTATTTACATCTTTGGAAGCAGAGCAATAATACTGAATATGAATTGGAAGTTGTTGAATGGTTTGAGGGAAGTGATGTTTATCATACTGATGACATTTCAATAGTTAAAAGTCTGGGTATTGTTTCTGAATTCAACTCAATTGAGATTAGTAGCTATCCAAATCCATTTGATAGTCGAACACATTTGTCATATTTCTTACCACAGGATAGTAATGTAAAACTGAACATCTTAAATGCACTTGGCGAGATAATTCAAACTCCTGTAAACTCGTACTTGAAGGCAGGCGAATATAGTCTTCAGTTTGATGCAACAGGTTTATCATCCGGATATTATTATATTGAGATTATTACTGATACGGGAAGAGCTTGTAAGCAGATAGTGAAGAATTAATGACTTTCTGTTTGAATATTTTTATAAAAGAATTATTCTTTCCTGTTTTTTCTTATGTAAATATCCTCTTATAATTTGCTGAACATCACGATTGTCAGGGTATGATTTTACGCTCTCTTTTAATTGCTCGATGTTGTTATTTACATATTTTGGTTCAAAGTAGCCAAATCCCTGATATTTACCGTTTTCTATTTGGATGACAGATTTTTCATCATCATTTCTCCCTGTGTCGATTATTAGGAAATTGTTTTGTTGATATTCATATTTCTCAATAGCTTTTTCAACTCTTTGGTTATAGTCCTTAGCACTTTCTTTTCCAATACATGCACCCTTGCATTGATTTATATGGTATTGAAAACAAGCACCATCAGTAATATACAAACCGCAGAGCTTTTGACAGAGACTAAATTCTTCTACCAGATTAAATAAATGGTTTTTAGCTTCATCCTGAGAAGAAAAAGAGCTGAGGGGAGAATCTTTTCCTGAGTTTTTTCCTATATGTAAACGTAAATATGAATTTTGGTCGTAATACGAAAATATACCGGTAGTAAATGTTGACCTACGTTGTGCTCTGTTAAAAACAGGTTTATGCTTCTTTATTTCATCCGATTCTAATAATAGGGCAATCAATTCGCTGCCTGTTATTTCGTAATCAATATCAGCAATTCTGCTTTTCATTTCTATTGCTTTTGAAGTACTTTCATTACTCAAATGACTTATAACTCTTTTTCTGATATTTTTACTTTTACCTATGTAAATAATATCATTCTTATTATTGTAAAAATAGTATACTCCCGTTTTTTTCGGAAGCCTTTTAAGTATTGAAAGATCAAGTAAGCTATTTAGTCCTTTAAATGACAGTTTCTTAGCCTGTTTGTTTATAAGCTTATTCTTATCTTTCTCCAGAAGAAGTTCAAATAACTTTACTGTAGCAAGGGCATCACCGGCTGCACGGTGCCGGTCGTTTATTTCAATGTTTAAAGCATTACATAAGTTTCCTAAGCTATACGACTTAAGACCAGGGATAAGCTTTCGGCTAAGTTTAACCGTACATAATTGTTTTCGAGAGTAATCGTAGCCAAGTCTTTTAAATTCGTTTTTAATAAAACCATAGTCAAAGCTTGAATTGTGTGCTACAAAAATCTTATCTTCTGTTATTTCAACAATCTTTTTTGCAATTTCATAAAAAGCAGGGGCATCTTCAACCATCTCATTTGTAATGCCTGTCAGGTTTGTAATAAAATAGGGAATACCCTTCCCAGGATTAACTAAGGAAACAAATTCATCAACTATCTTCTTTCCATCGTGAATGAAAATAGCCACTTCGGTAATACTCTCATTCTTATATGAACCGCCTGTTGTTTCAATGTCAATTATTGCATACATGATTGCAAAAATAATAAGATGTATTCTAATAATTCATTTTGGGTTGTAAAAATTACTTTGCATCAAGATTTGTATATCATATTAGAGAGCATAAATACTTATGTAGAACTATGCAAAGCCATGTTATTTGCTGGTTCTATGCTATTAAAAGCCAATATTGTAACAAGCTTTCCTGTCTTACAAAATGTGCACACAATCATCTTTGTTACCGGTTTATACCTGGTCTTTTATGCTAAAGTTCTTTGGTGAGTTTGATGTCGACAAAAATAATTATGTAATATGAAGTTATCTTAGGCCAATCAATAGAGCAGATTCAGCTTTTCCTTATTTCGATAGATTCATCAATAGAGTATGGTTTCTTAATTCTTTAGATTTGTGTGTATTTTGAGTAAAAGGAAGAATTCAAAGTCACAAAACCAATAAATGGATTATTTTGTTTATAAGTTAATATTATTTTGACAAATCTATATAATAAGCCTTACACCGCCCAGTTCTTCAACCTTATATGGAAATTTGCCGGTAGGCGAGCCAATAAACATAAAGTTAATAGGAATATTCCATTTAAATGAAAGCTTTTTAATTAAATCAGGTGAGAAAACACCTTCTTCAATAACAAATTCAATATTAATTGAAGGATATTCTTTATCTAAAAAGTCGATCTCTTCTGCTAACTTTTCGGGTACCTTATTTTCTTCATTAGCTACAATACAAATCTTTAAATTTTTTGTGTTCTCATTTCTATAAATATAAAGCATTACTTTATTCAAAGTTGCAATATTGTCTCCTTTAGTAAAAAAGACAAACTCTTGAGCATTTATACGGTCAATCGTTTTCTGTATTTTTCTATCTAGCTGTATAATATATTTTCGAATTGGGTCAAAAATAGCATCTATTGTATTCAGTGCTACTTTTAATAATGCTGTTCTGTTAAGCATCATAATAATGAACAATATAGTTGGAATAAAATAATACAAGAAAACAGTCAGGTTGCTAGGTAGTCCATCTTTAGCAGGAATAACGATATTTCCAATAAGAGCAATTATTACTGCTCCAATGGCAATAATAACAGCTAGTCTTGATGCTCTTTCGGGGCGTGGTAATTTTTTTCGTTTTATTTTTAGTAAAATATTTCCTATCCCGAATAAAGCCATAACCGACAAGAATGATATTGTATAAACTCCGGCAAGCAATTTTACGTTACCTTTGGTGATTAACAAAACAGACACGGCAAGAATAAAAAACACTATTATAATCCTATATGAGCTTCCTCTCTTATTTCTTTTTAGGAAAAACTGGGGCATAATTCTATCTAATGTCATTCTTTCGAGCAAGCCGGTTACCCCAACAAAGCTGGTAAGAACAGCTCCGCTAAGAACTAAAAAAGCATCAATAGCAACTAAACTGGCAATGCTTTCGCCTCCAACATGTTTTCCCATTTCAACTAAAAGTGTGTTTTGGTAATCATCAGTTTGTAATGTGGGAATTGTAAATAAAGACAATGCAAGAATTGCCATTAAAGGATTGATAATACTAACAATAACCCACATGTTTTTTAAAGTTTTCGGGAAAACGCCTTTCTTTTGCTCTTCAACAAAATTTGCTGAACTTTCAAAACCAGATATACCCAGCATAGACGCAGCAAATCCTAAAAAAATAGCATTAGAAACCGAATTGTTTCCTAACAGAGGTAAATGCCAGTTTTCTATAAAAGTACCAAAACCGGTATTAAGTAAGAAATATATAATAAAAGCACTTAATATGGTTAAGGAAGTTAAATGAAAAATAAATATCCCGATTGCAACTTTAGCAGATTCAGAGATGCCGGCGATTGCTAATATTGCAAACAAACCAAGTAAAAGAATAGTTATAGGAATAATTTGTATTACCGGAACAATATGATGTAGATAATGGACAGCTTCATTTGCCGAAATAACAGCAGTTGCCATATATGATAATATGGTAAGAGTTGCAGCAAACGAAGCTGTTAATTTACTGGTTGTATTCAATAATGCATTATAAGCCCCGCCATTTAAAGGAAGAGCACCTACTACTTCGCCATAAATTTTACGAAATAAAAATAATACAAAAGATACAATTAATAATGTTATCCATGCATATTGGCCTGCAAATGCAATTGCTAATGCAGATACATATAGAACGGATGAGCTAATATCATTTCCACAAATTGCCGTGGCTGATAATTGATTTAACTTTTTATGCATTTCCGGTTTTGTTCTATGTCAAACTAATTGGCAGATTAATAATTCTTTAAATTGTCATTATAATCCTTTGATTATAAATTATCAAATCACGTTTTAATAGAAAACAAAATAAGTCTTTTTTTATATTAATCTGAAATTATTTGAAGTATTATTAAGCTTATATAATAATCTTAAAGATGATAATAAAGACTAAACTATTTGCGAAGGCTGTAGATAATACTTCGTTAGGTGCATTGTCTATTTTCTTACAATTTTATTAATTTGGATAATTGAATAAAAATACCAATTTTTAAGGTTCAAAAAATGTGAAATTATGGAAGAATCATTAAAAGCATTAGATCCGATACGACTAAATTTTAATCCTGACGGATTGTTGGTACTGAACATAACCTTAGCTATTATTATGTTTGGAGTGGCATTGGGAATAAAACGTTCAAGCTTTATTGAATTAGTAAAGAATCCAAAGGCTGCAATTGTTGGAATATTCTCTCAGTTTATTTTACTTCCTGCTTTAACATTTCTTTTAGTATTAATAATTCAGCCTACACCTACAGTTGCATTAGGAATGATACTTGTTGCCGCTTGTCCGGGTGGTAATATATCTAATTTTATTTCTGTTGTTGGAAAAGGTAATGCGGCTCTTTCTGTTAGTTTAACGGCATTTGCCACAATTGCGGCAATATTTCTTACACCTTTGAACTTTGAATTGTGGGGTGGTTTGTATAATTCAACTTCACCTGCCTTTCAACCAATTGAGATTGATGCCCAGCAAATGTT
>JANTGP010000048.1 GCA_024762835.1 Bacteroidota bacterium | reverse complement strand
CACATTCTGACATATATAATATTGAAGATCAATAATATGAAAAAAGGATTTGTATATAAAAAAGAAAAATTGGCTGGTGTAATTTGGGAAAATGAAAATGGTTTTCATTTTCAATACACTAAATTGTATTTAACAAATCCTAAATATGGAGGAATTAGTAAAACTTTGCCATTACGAGAAGAGGTGTATGATGATGAAAATATGATACCTTTTTTTGACGGATTAATACCAGAAGGTTGGTTATTAAAAATAGCTGTTGAAAATTGGAAGTTAAATCCAAGAGACAGAATGAGCCTTTTACTAACCCTATGTCAGGATAATATTGGTGATGTAAGTATTAAAAAAGAAAAATTGGATGAAATGTTTAATCTGTTATAAGCCTCTTGATAAATTAGAAATAGATTATCATAAAAAATGTTTAAAAAAGGAATTTGGTTTAAAGCAAATGCCTTCAATAAATATTAATGAGAAGGAATTAAAAAAATATGCAAAAGAATTAATTGAGGCAAATATTGCAATTACTGGTGTTCAACCTAAATTAAGTTTGTGGTTAGAAGAAAGTAAACAAAACATTCGTTTTACAATTGTTGATAACAAAAGTAATTTTATAATAAAGCCTCAAAGCGAAGTATATCAATCTTTACCTGAGAATGAAGATCTTTGTATGCATTTAGCTTCTGAATTAGATATTCAAACAGCTAAACATAGTTTAATTAAATTATCATCAGGAAACTTAGCTTATATCACACAAAGATTTGACAGAGAAAAAAATGGAAAATTAGCGAGTGAAGATTTGTGTCAACTTACAGAAACACTAACTGAACATAAGTACAGAGGTAGTTATGAAAAAACAGGAAAAATTATTAAAAAATATTCGTCACGACCTGGTTTTGATGCTTTAAATTATTTTGAATTAGTATTATTTAGTTTTATTATAGGAAATGCAGATATGCATTTAAAAAACTTCTCAATGTTAGAAAATATTAACGGTAATTTCACTTTAAGTCCTGCATACGACTTATTATCTACCTTTTTAGTAATAGATAATGAAAATGAACAATTGAGTTTAAATATAAATGGAAAGAAAAATAAAGTTAAGTTAAAAGACTTTGATATATTGGCGAAGAGTTTGTCGCTTAATGAAAAGCAAAAAGAAAATATTTATCATAAATTTTTCAAAAAAGAAAAAAATCTTGAATGGTGGATTGAAAATAGTTTTTTGCCGAAAAATCAAAATGAAAAATTACAAAACCTTATTTATACACGAATAAAAATGTTGAATGTATAAACGCCAGCCCATAATCGAGTAGATGGCTGACTACCAAGTGGTAGCCAGTACACCTCTCACACCACCGAACCCCGAAGCAAGTTCGGGACAAGCAGTACGGTTCTTCCCGAATATCGGGAATCGTTTTTTTTAAGGCTTAACTAATTAGTAAATGCATTTTGCTGCTATACTTGTGTGCATAAATAAATTGTATTTATTTTGATGAAAACAAAATAAATTATGCAAGAATCAGAATTATTACCTGTAATTGCCGGAATATCAAGCAAGCAAATACGTGCTACCGTTAAACTTCTTAACGAAGGTGCAAGCATTCCGTTTATTTCCCGCTACCGGAAAGAATATACCGGAAGCTTAAACGAAGTTCAGATTGAGGAAATTAAAACAATTCGTGAAAAACTAATTGAGCTTGAGAAACGTAAAGAAACAATACTTAGCTCAATTAAAGAACAAGGTAAACTGTACCCTGATTTAAAAAGACAAATTGAAACTTGCGAAAACATTACTGAGCTCGAAGACATATATTTACCATACAAACCAAAAAGAAAAACACGTGCCGGCATTGCACGCAAAAAGGGTCTTGAGCCTTTAGCTAAGATTATAATGAACCAGTACGAACCTGACATTTACAGCAGAGCTTTATTATTTGTAAAGAATGAGGTAAAAGATGTTGAAGAAGCATTGGCAGGCGCAAGAGATATTATTGCAGAATGGATAAACGAAAGTCCCTCTATACGAAAAAAGATACGCTCGCTTTTTAGTCGTCAGGCAACTATAAGCTCAAAACTGATAAAAGGAAAAGAAGAAGAGGGCATTAAATATAAAGACTATTTCAGCTACGAAGAAAAGCTTAGTCGTATCCCCTCCCACCGCCTACTTGCAATTCGTCGGGGCGAAAAAGAAGGTATTCTAAGAGTAAGTATATCTCCTGAAAAGGAAAAAGCTATTGAAGTAATTGAAGAAAGTATTGTTAAGGCAAAAAACGAAACTACCGCTCATGTAAAACTGGCAATTGCCGACAGCTACAAAAGATTATTGTCGCCATCAATTGAAACAGAGTTTTTAAATAAATCAAAAGAGAAAGCCGATGAAGAAGCAATAAAAGTTTTTTCCAATAATCTTTATCAACTAATGATGTCATCGCCATTAGGACAAAAAAACATACTTGCTATTGACCCCGGATTTCGCTCTGGCTGTAAAGTAGTGTGTTTAAACAAACAAGGCGATTTGCTGCATAACGAAACTATTTATCCACATAAACCTCAAGAGCAAACTTCTTTATCAATGAAGAAGCTTTCAACCTTGGTTAGCACGTATAATATTGATGCAATTGCTATTGGAAACGGAACGGCAAGTAGAGAAACAGAAGCATTTATAAAAAGAATTCGTTTTGATACAAATCTTCAAATATTTATTGTTAGCGAAGACGGGGCATCTATTTATTCCGCCTCACAGATTGCCAGAGAAGAATTTCCGGAATACGATGTTACGGTAAGGGGTGCAGTTTCAATAGGGAGACGATTAATGGATCCTATGGCTGAACTTGTTAAACTCGATCCAAAATCAATTGGCGTTGGACAATATCAACACGATATTGACCAGAACAAACTACGTGAAAGCCTTAAAAATGTGGTTGTATCAACAGTTAATAAAGTTGGTGTAGATTTGAATACAGCCAGCAAACACCTGCTTCGCTATGTTTCCGGTTTGGGTACTCAACTTGCAAACAATATTGTTGAATTCCGTACTGAAATTGGTGCATTTTCTTCACGTAAAGAATTATTGAATGTGCCTAGAATGGGTGCTAAATCCTACGAGCAATGTGCCGGCTTTTTAAGAATTGCTAATGTAGATAATCCTTTAGACAATTCTGCTGTTCACCCCGAGAGCTATGTCATAGTTGAAAAGATGGCTAAAGATTTAAACTGTACAATTCGGGAATTAATTCAATCCAAAGACCTAAAGAAGAAGATTATAAAAGAGAATTATATTACTGATGAAATCGGTTTACCCACACTAAATGATATATTAGCCGAGCTGGAAAAGCCGGGTCGTGACCCCAGACAAAAAGCCAAGGTGTTTGAATTTGCCAAAGGGATATATAAGATTGAAGACTTGAAAGAAGGAATTATATTACCGGGAATTGTTACCAACATAACAAACTTTGGTGCTTTTGTCGATATTGGAATAAAACAAGATGGCTTAGTCCATATCTCTAATCTGGCTAACAGATTTGTAAGCAATCCCGCCGATATTGTAAAATTGCATCAGCATGTTGAAGTAAAAGTAATTGATGTAGACATTGAGAGGAAACGCATTCAATTATCTATGAAAGATATATAGAGTTAATAAGACAAATAAAATAATCAGAATTGCGTTTTGATTTTAGTATAAATGATTAAAACCTGATAATTGCTAATTGCTAATTGTTAATTATCTTTGCAGATGTAATAAAAACAACTAAACAGCCCAATAACTTAAATATGGATTTTATTAAATTTTTATTTACCAAGACATTTTTTAAGAACCTGCTTATAGCAATAATAATAGCAGCATTAATAATTGTTGCAACATTATTTGGGATAAAGTTTTATACTCAACATGGCGAAAAGTTTCCTGTTCCGGCTCTGAAAAATTTGGCTCTTGATTCTGCAATTTCAGTAATTGAAAAAAATAATCTCAAATATTCAATTTACGACTCTGTTTTTATAAATGGTATGGATGGTGGAATTGTTATTGACTATTTTCCCGACTCCGGCTCGATGGTTAAAAATAATAGAAATATTTATCTGAGCATTACTTGTTTCAATGCCAAAATGGTTGAGATACCTAATCTGGTAGATGTATCGTTTAGGAAAGCACAAGGGCAACTGCGAAATATGGGACTTGAGATTGGAACAATTAGCTACGAACCCAGTGATGCTGAAAATACTATCCGTAAATTATTTATCGACAGTTCTGAAATCTATGCAGGAAGCCTGGTTCCTTTCGGCTCTTCTATTGATGTGGTACTTGGACAAAATAGTCAGGAACAAACGCATATCCCCTATTTAATTAACATGTCAATTGACTCGGCAAATATGGTTTTAAAAAATGCCTACCTTAATCTGGGGTCAGTTATTTTTGACCAAACAATTATCAGTTCCGAAGACTCGGCAAATGCTTTGATTTACAAACAAAAACCTGAAGCCGATTTAACAACAACAATAAAACTGGCAACAACAATTGATGTATGGTTAACAATTAATCAAACAAAGATTCAGCTTGATACAATATTTTCGCAAATATCAGATTCTATAAATAGTGAAACAGAATAAAATATCAATAAGAGAATTAATGAATAAGTTTTTTAAAATATCCCTGCTTACGTTCATAATCGTTTCTTTATCAATAAATATTTGGGGACAAGAAGTAGAAATAGGTTTAAATATCAATCCTGTAATAAAGAATTATCTGAAAAAGCATCCGGCTTTTACATCAAAATCCTTAAATGCCGATACTTTGGAATTACCTTTCTTTGATGATTTCTCAAGCTATTCAATTTTTCCGGCTGATACCTTATGGGAAGATGCAGATGCATATATCAACAATGGTTACCCTGTAAGACCGGTTACTATTGGAGTTGCAACCTTAGATGCCCTTGACCAAACAGGTTCTTTGCACAGTAATGCCAGCTCTAATGAGTTTATTGCCGATTATCTTACATCAAAACCAATTAATCTAAGCGGTCTTAGTTATGCAGACAGTATTTATTTGAGCTTTTATTACCAGCCACAAGGCACCGCAGATTATCCCGAAGCGGAAGACTCACTTGTTCTTGAGTTTTATGCACCATCAACAGATGAATGGCATTGGGCATGGAGTAAAGCCGGCTCATCATTAAAAGACTTTAAAGCCGTTATTGTTCGTATCCCGGATACTTCGATGTATTATCAAAGCGGTTTTAAGTTCAGATTTAAAAATTATGCAAGTCTTACCGGCTTATTTGAAGCAAGCTGGGCAAGCAATGCCGACCAATGGAATTTAGACTATATATATTTAAATAAAAACCGTACACCTGATGATACGGTAATTATCGACTTGGCTTTTTTAACTGCCCCCGACCACCTCTTAGATGATTACACCTCAATGCCTTGGCGGCATTTTCAGGCAAATAACGAGCAAATGGCTGAGACTTTTAACCTGTCGTTTGTTAACCATCACGAAAACGGAATAGTTGTAAATCGCGAAATAGAGATTTATGACCTTGTTGAAGGAGGAGCTCCTTACGAAGTAATTGGTGGTGGAGGTGCATCCGAAAACTTCCCCCCGGGCGATACAACAATAAGTCATAACTTCAACTATTATTTCACAAGCAGTTCGGTTAATTTTGCAAAGTTTCTTGTTAAAGCACATATTACTCCCGGTGAGATTGTAGCCGACTTTTCACCAAATAACGATACGGCATCTTATATTCAGATATTTGACAATTACTATGCTCACGACGACGGCTCACCTGAAAGTGGTTATGGCATTGGTGGCGAAGGCTCTCAGAATGCTTTAGTGGCAAACAAATTCTTTAACTATCAGTCACACGACACACTACGCGCTATTGATATGTACTTTAATCAAACTATCGGCGATGCAAGTCAGCAGTATTTTTATTTAAAAATATGGTCAAATAACGAAGCTACAGGAATGCCGGATACTGTTATCTTTTCTCAAATAGGTTTGCGACCCGAATATGGCGACAGTTTATTTAAGTTTCACCGATACTTTTTGCAAAATGAGGCAGGCGAAGATACAGCAATCACCGTACCCTCAATATTTTACGTTGGATGGAAACAAACGACAACCGATTTGTTAAATATTGGTTTTGATAAAAACAGTATACTAAATACCGATGATGACCCTCAATGGGAAAATCCATGGATGTTTTACAATGTTACCGGAAACTGGCAACAATCATCTTTTGAAGGTAGCTTGATGATTCGACCTGTATTTTCACTTACACCTTTAGTGGGAATTGAAGAGCTGGCTAAACAAGAAATATCTTTTTCCGTGTATCCTAACCCTTCCACCGGTTTCTTTACCATTAAAACTAAAGATTACTCAAAACCTGAATATTATGTGTTTTCCTCAAACGGGTCATTACTCTTATCAGGAAAAATTGACACGGAACAAACTCAACTTGATTTAAGTAATTTACCAAATGGTATTTATTACATTAGGCTAGCTGATGCTACTTCTGTTTCGAAAAGCAAAAAATTAGTCATTATTCATTAGTCACTTTAAAGTGAGAAACTTATGTCAGATAATCCGGAACTATTAAATGATTTTGATAACAATGATGATTTAGCTGAGTTAGATGACATTAGTTCAGATGATTCAAATGAATTGTACGAGCATCACCGGATTGTAGCCGACAATGGGCAAAAAGCACTTCGAATTGATAAATTTCTGGTTAACAAACTCGAAAATGCTTCGCGTAATAAAATTCAACAAGCAGCCGATAACGGAAATATTCTGGTAAATGACAAAGCTGTTAAATCAAATTATAAAGTAAAGCCAAACGATGTAATAAGCATCGTTTTGAGTTATCCTCCTCATGAGTTTGAACTTATTCCACAGAATATTCCAATTGACATTGTTTATGAAGATGAGGAATTTGTAATTGTTAACAAAAAAGCCGGTATGGTTGTACATCCCGGATTTGGGAACTACTCAGGAACATTAGTTAATGCTTTGGCTTATCACTTTAGAGACTTGCCCCTTTTTAATACAGGCGAAGTACGTCCCGGACTTGTTCACCGGATTGATAAAAACACAACAGGAATACTTGTTATTGCAAAAACCGCGGATGCCAAAAATAATTTGTCGAAACAATTCTTCGACCGTACAACCGACCGGAAGTATATTGCTTTGGTATGGGGCAGCCTGAAAGAGAAAGAAGGAACAATAACAGGAAATATTGGCAGAAGCCTGAAGAACAGAAAGATTATGCAAGTATTTCCTGATGGCGACTTTGGGAAACCTGCTGTTACTCATTATAAAGTACTCGAAGAGTTATCCTATGTTAGTTTAGTTGAGTGTAAATTGGAAACGGGCAGAACTCACCAGATAAGAGCTCATTTTAAATATATAGGACATCCTTTATTTAACGATGAAACTTATGGTGGCGACCAAATTTTAAAAGGTACAACATTTACAAAATATAAGCAATTTGTTCAGAATTGTTTTAAAATATTACCCCGCCATGCTCTTCATGCAAAGTCTTTGGCATTCTCCCATCCGGTAAGTCATGAGTGGATGTCTTTCGATTCGGAATTGCCCGAAGACATGACACTGGCAATTGAGAAATGGCGTAACTATATTGTAAACAGAAATGACTGATGGTATTTGTATATTTTGTAAAGCTATAACTTAAGACGAATGAGAAAAAATATTGCAATAGTAACAGGAGGGGATTCATCAGAATCGGTTATCTCACTTCAAAGTGCCGACCAAATAAAGAAAGTATTAAACAAAGAAAAATATAATCCTATTTTGGTTTACATCAAAGGTAAAGACTGGGAAGCCTGCCTTGATGACAAATGTAATATCACCATCAACAAAAACGATTTCTCATTTATTGACAATGGACAGAAAATAAAATTCGATTGTGCATTGATTGCCATTCATGGGGCACCGGGTGAAAATGGTAAATTACAGGCATACTTTGAATTAATGCAAGTACCTTACACAGGATGCGATTTGCTTACTTCATCACTAACATTTAATAAATTCGTATGTAACAGCTTTTTAAGAAACACAGGGATAAAAATCGCTAAGTCGGTTTTAGTAAACCAGGCAAACGCAATTAACGAGGATGCAATCATTACAGAACTTGGGCTACCTTGTTTTGTAAAGCCAAATGAAGGCGGCTCAAGTTTTGGAATATCCAAAGTAAAGTCACGCGATGAATTGATTCCTGCTATTAAAAAAGCTTTCGCTGAAAACAGTGAAGTAATAATTGAAGAATTTATAGAAGGGCGTGAGATTACTTGCGGATTGATTAAAACAAAAGAACAATCTCACATCTTTCCGCTTACTGAGATAGTCAGCAAAAAAGAGTTTTTCGATTACGATGCAAAATACACCCCATCCTTAGTTGATGAAATCACGCCTGCCCCTATTCCTGAACCACTAAGTGAAAAATGCAAGCAACTATCATCAGGCATTTACGATTATCTTAGATGCAAAGCCGTAGTAAGAATTGACTATATACTTAAAGGCGAAGATTTTTATTTTCTTGAGGTAAATACCATTCCAGGAATGAGCGAAAACAGTATCGTACCTAAGCAAGCAACAAGTTACGGCTTATCGCTTACCGATTTATTCGATATGATAATTGAAGATAGCTTGTAATGAATACCGGTTCTTATATGAGCCTGTACGACCGATAAGGAGAATGGCTTCATTTCTATTATTATCTTTTCGGTTTATTTATTCATTTTTGATTGAAGAGCAAGGAACACCGATTAACGATTTTAGACCTGCCCGTTCAGGGCGGTCATTCATTTTTGTTTTTCGACCCAAGGTGTTGCCTTTGGGATGAAATCAGTTGCCCTTTCATGGCGATTTCTTTATGATTTTTCAAAAACGATGATGTTGATTAAAAAAGTTGCCTTTGGGCTGAAATCAAAAATCGTTAATCCTTGTTCGTTATTAATTTATTTATTCGTAATTGTGTTTTCATTTGCTGAAAGATAACTCGTTTATATAAGGGGACTTCTAAAAATTCATTCGCATCAAGATTGTCAATAATTTACTTCCTTTTGGTTCCGCAACTGTACGGAAAGAGGCAAAGAAATCATTAATAAGCAATTCATCCGTACTAAAATCATCACCGGTAATTAGGCTCAGCTAAGAAGAATACGGATTTATTGTATAATTAAATTGTACATATCTACAGTCTAAATATTGGTTATCGACACTCTGTTATATTTTTTTTGTATCTTGCAAACAAAAAAGATAAAAACTAAACAGATGAAAAAGAAATTAATTTGGACAGTTGTAGTTTTATTACTTATAATTGGCATTGCAGGAAAATATATTATTGACCGGTCAATGATTTTCACCGGCTATGCAGCCAAAAATCTGGCCTCAGGATTATTTATTGCCGAAAGAACACAAGAAAGCCTTGAGGCTGAAGATTTAAAGTTTTCCTTAGTCAGTTTAGCTTCTAATAAAGTTGATTACGATAACAGAGTAGTTTTTTCAAACTTTCTGGGTTTTGGTAAGCAAACAGCAATATACCGTCAGGGTTTAGGTGTTTGTCTGGTTTCGGAAAACGATAACATTGAAGAACTAAAAAAAGAAAAACTGGAACTAAGCTCAATTCCTGACAGCTTAGCTCTTAAAGCATGGCCTCGTGGTGACAGACTATCAAATAAGATACAGGATTATTTCGACACTCTTAAACTTAGACAAGCCATTGATAATGCTTTTCTTAAGGGAAATACACGGTCGATAATTGTTGCCTACGACACAATTGCAATGACAGAGAGATATGCAGAAGGCTTTTCAAAAGACAGCAAGATTTTAGGTTGGTCAATGACGAAAAGTATTGTAAGTGCAATGATTGGATTATTGAATAAAGAAGGAAAAATTGATATAAACAAAGCTGCCCCAATTGAAGAATGGAAAAACGACGACCGAAAGAATATTACAACACGTAGCCTTCTTAACATGACAAGCGGTTTAAAATGGAACGAAGATTATGGTGATATATCTGAGGTAACTCGCATGCTTTACGAAGAAAGTAATGTATCAAAACTTGCTATTAATCAACCAAAAGCTTACCCTCCCGACTCAATTTGGTATTATTCATCAGGTAGTACAAACATTTTGTCGGAGATAGTTAAACGTAAGTTTAATCATATTGAAGATTATTGGAATTTTCCATACGAGAATCTTTTTCATAAAATATCAATGTATAATACCATGATGGAAACTGATGCTTCGGGTAATTTTGTCGGTTCATCCTACACCTATGCCACTACAAGAGACTGGACTCGTTTTGGTTTGTTATATCTAAAAAATGGAATTTGGTACGGTGACACGATTTTGTCACCCGAATGGGTAAAGTTTACTTACAGCGAAGCTCCAAACTCAAATGGTGAATATGGAGCACAGTTTTGGTTAAACAAATCAGGACAAAAGCTGCCGGATGCACCGCCTGACGTATATTATGCCGATGGTTACCAAGGACAACGAGTTTATATTATACCATCAAAGAATCTTGTAATAACAAGAATGGGGCTAACAATAAAAAAAGATTTTGACTACAATAAAATGCTTGCTGAAATTATTGCTGCCATGAAGTAGAAAAAATTAATGCTGACAAAATAATATTTTACTTTTGCTTTATGCGAACATCATTATATTTTGATTTAGACAATATTGCAGACTTTAAAAGCAAAATAATTACATGGGCAAATAAATTCTCTCCCATTGCATTTTTTGACAGTAATTTTGAAAAAGACTATAATCTATTCCCAAACTTATATCCTGATAATGACTTTATTCTTGCTGTTAAAAGCACAAAAGATATAAAGATATGTGCATCTGATGCTTTTGAAAAACTTCATAAATTCCATACTGAAAACAAAGACTGGTTATTTGGACATCTTGCTTACGACCTGAAAAATGACATCGAAAAACTTAATTCTGAGAACTTTGACGCTTTGCATTTCCCTGATATGTTCTTCTTTATTCCTGAACTAATATTTATTCATAAAAAAGGTAAACTACAAATCCTTTTTCATGACAATTATTATAATACTGATGAAATCTCAAATATTTTTGAAGAAATAATTAATACTGATACCTCAAATAAATATGAGGGAAGTAAAAAGAATATATTAAAAGCCAGAATAAGCAAAAGCAAGTATTTGCAAGAGATATACAAGATATTATCTCATATTCAGAAAGGTGATATTTTTGAATTAAATTATTGCCAGGAATTTTTTGGTACCGAACAAGAATTTTCCCCTTTGCCAACATTCCTTCGAATAAAAGAAATATCCCCCACCCCTTTTTCATGCTACTACAAATTTGATGACAAATACCTCCTTTCTGCCAGTCCGGAAAGGTATTTACGAAAAACAGGCAATAGAATTATTTCACAACCAATTAAAGGAACAATTCGAAGAGGCAAGAATAAGGAAGAAGACTTACAATTACTGAATCAATTACAAAACGACCCAAAAGAAAGGTCAGAAAACATTATGATAGTTGACCTTGTGAGAAATGACTTGGCACGGACAGCAAAGCGAGGAAGTGTTAAGGTTGAAGAACTCTGTGAGATATATAGCTATCCGCAGGTTCACCAAATGATTTCTACAATCAACTCTGAACTTTCGCCGGAATTTAGTTTTGCCGACTTGCTTAAATCAACTTTCCCAATGGGCTCAATGACTGGTGCTCCAAAGGTAAGAGCGATGAAACTTATTGAGCAATATGAGGCTACAAAAAGAGGTATTTATTCGGGGGCTGTTGGGTATATAAAACCAAACGCCAACTTCGATTTCAATGTCGTTATCAGAAGCATTGTCTACAATAAAAGGACAAAATACCTGTCCTATATTGTAGGTAGTGCAATAACATGCCTCTCTGTACCTGAGAAAGAATACGAAGAGTGTCTTATCAAAGCTGAAGCAATGAAAAAAGCTTTGCAATAATAAGGCATATTAAAAATCTGAAAAGGAAAAATCTTAATTTAATTGTTATAATATCTCACTATTTGTTTTCTCAATAAAGTTCAGGATATCCTCACGTCCCATTTTTGAACTTGCCGAACTGATAAAGATTTGAGGAAGAAACTCCCATGTCTTTAGCATTGTTTTCTTATAAGCTGTTAGGTTCTTGCTCATTGCTGAGCTCGTGAGCTTATCTGCTTTTGTAAAAACTATCACAAAGGGAATAGCATTTTCACCTAAATATTGCATAAATTCCATATCCAATTTCTGAGGTTCTAAGCGCGAATCAACAAGTACAAATAAACATGTCAGTTGTTCCCTTTTCTTTAAATACGACTTGATAACCTGACTAAAACCGGCCCTCATCTTTTTAGAAACTTTTGCGTAACCATAACCGGGCAAGTCAACAAGATACCATTCACCATTAATAATAAAATGATTAATTAGCTGTGTTTTCCCCGGGGTCCCGGATATTTTAGCCAATTTACTATAATCAGTCAACATATTAATGAGCGACGATTTACCAACATTTGAGCGGCCAATAAAAGCATATTCAGGAAGCTCCTTACTTGGACATTTCTTCACATCTGTATTGCTAATAAGGAATTCTGCTGATTTTATTATCATGGCTTATCTATTTTCGTCGTGTTCAGTTTACATTTCGCAATCGGCAGTCAGCAGTCAATAGCGAGCAAGCTTTTGACTTGGATTGCGGACATTATGCTTCGAGCTTTGTGAGCAGTTCCAAGTCGGTAGTCAGCAGTCCGTAACTTGCCGGCTTTGCATATGGATTGCTGGCCGAAACTAAAACTTATACATATTATCCTCAATCAGCTTATCAGCAAGTCTACGTCGTACCTCTTTCACATCAACGCCTTTTGTTTCAGTAAAATAATACATTGCCTTAATTAGTCTTGCTCTATCTTCGCCATCTGCGACTGCATTTATTGCATCGTGGGCATATTTTGTAATATTATGCGAAATATCATAAATATAAACATCAAGCATGTCCTTATAATAATTAACAGCATTAGCACCATTCATTGCTTCAATTTTCTCAATACGCAGCATTGTAGATTCGGCAGCATAAATTTCAGTTAGCATATCAGCAATATTGAATAATATCTCTTGCTCGGCCGATAACTTACGGCTATATTTCTCTTGAGCAGCACCAATAACAAGCAAAGTAGCTTTTTTTAGTCTTGCAATAATATCTTTCTTGTCCTCAAAATAATCATTTTTAAATTCAGGGCTCTGAGGAATAGAATCTATATTATCCATTACTTGGGCAACTGCTTCTTTTAAAGCATAGTGCCCTTTTAAGCCTTGCTTAATTTCATTATCACCTGCCCATAAGCGATTAATTTCATTTGTACCTTCGAAGATTCTGTTTATCCTCGAATCACGATAAGCCCTATCAACCGGTGCTTCGGCAGAGAATCCCATTCCGCCATATATCTGAACAGCTTCATCAACAATATAGTCAAGTGACTCTGAGCCTAGAACCTTAAGCATAGCACATTCAACCTGATAATCAGCACTAGCTTTAATAATAGCATGACCTTTTTCCATTCCCTCCTCTGAGTATTTGTCAGCAAGTCTTTGGATATCCATTGTAGCACGATAAACAGCTGATTCAGTTACCCATGTTTTAATAACTTGCTCAGCCAATTTACTTTTTATTGCACCATAGGAGGAAATTAGTTTTCCAAACTGTTTTCTTTCGTTTGCATACTGTACTGAATAATTTATAGAATTACGACAACTACCTAATACAGTTGCACCAAGTTTAATCCTGCCGATATGTAAAATATTTATTGCTATACGAAAGCCTTCACCTCTTTTTCCGAGCATATTTTCTACAGGAACTTTTACGTCATTAAAGAATATCTGAGTGGTTGAGGAACCTTTAATACCCATTTTCTTTTCCTCAGCAGCTACCTCAACACCTTCCCAGTCGCGTTCTACAATAAAAGCACTAAGTATTCTATCATTGTCAATCTTAGCAAAAACTGTGTAAACATCAGCAAAACCGCCATTTGTAATCCACATTTTTTGACCGTTAAGGATATAATGTTTACCATCTTCTGACAAGGTAGCCTTTGACCTACCAGCATTTGCATCAGAACCTGCATCAGGCTCTGTAAGACAATAAGCTGCTGCCTTTTCGCCTGAAGCCAGAGAAGGAATATATTTTTGTTTTTGCTCATCATTGCCATAATATAATATCGGCAAGGTTCCTATACCTGTATGAGCCATAAAAGCAACTGAAAATGAATAACCTGTTCCTATTGCTTCATTTGCTTTCATTGTAGTTAAGAAACTTTGCTCGTATCCACCCAAATCTTCAGGAACAGCTATCCCAAGTAGACCTAACTCGCCTGATTTTGCCAGTAAATTCTTCATCAAGCCCTTTTCCTGACTGTCAATTCTGTCAAGATTAGGCATTACTTCCTGCTGTATAAAATCATCACAGGTTTGTGCAATCATAACTTGTTCCTCATCGAACTCTTCAGGTATAAAAATATCTTTTGATTCTGTTTCTTTTACAAGGAATTCACCACCTTTCAATAAATTAGCATTGTCCATATTTGTAGAATTTCGGTTAAAATTAGTTTGCAAATTTAATTTTTTTTCTCAGAAATAACAGTTTAAAAATAATGGCATTTAAAAATTGATATTATCAAAGAATAATCATTCGTATTTACAAAATATTTAAAATAAGAAAGGGAGAGCTAAACTAATAGCTCTCCCTTTCTTAAATAAATTTATTTCTCACACTATCTCAATATCATCATTGAGCGAGTAGTTGAATAATCAGGTGTTTGTAACTTATAGAAATAAGTACCTTGTTTCAAATCAGATGAATCAAACTCAATTGAGTTCGTTCCTTTTTGGTAAACGCCGGATGCAATTTCAGCAACTTTCTTTCCTAAGACATCGTAAACTCCTATTGTAACAGTTGTTTCTTTAGGAATAAAGAATCTGATTTCAGTTACATCTTTAAATGGATTAGGTATATTCTGATATAAAATATATGTATATTCAGGATTCCCTAGTAATGACACTTTACCAGCAATACTGATTCCATCAACAGAATACTCATCATTTCCTTCGTACCATGAATCAATGCTAACCAACTCTTCTTCTCCTGTTTCATTGTTCCATAGTCTTACATTAAAGATTTCACCCATTTTCATGGCTTCTACATTATCGCTAAGTTCGTCTTCTCCCCAAATAGCAATTGCTAAATTAGAACCGGTAAATACCGAACTACCAACTAATTCACCATATTGATTAAATACACCAACCTCATCACCATAGTTTGGTTTAACATTCCATGAAGCTAATGGAATACCAAGTGTCATATTATTTCCGGTTGAAGCAATATGTTCATAAAACTTAGTGTTATTTACATGCTCAGATTTAGCAGTATTTGAAATGCCGTTACATTGATAAACCAGAGTATCAGTATTATACATTTTTACTTGATATCCTTTACCTGGATATAATGTACCAATGTTATCAATAACACCAAATATACCAACATTCCAATATACATTACCATCTTCATCTTTAACAATAATTAAATTATTAAGTATTGGTGCCATTTCATCAGCAATAGAAGTTGGTGACTGACAAAGCATACCAAACAATCCCCATCCGGCTTCCATCTCTATCTCAGTATCATAAGGAATTACATCACCACAAACAACTAAGGTATCCTGAGTGATCATATTAACCTGATATCCTGATCCAACTAACCAGTTACCAATTAGATTTAGATTATAATATGGGAAGAATACCATTCCATTCTCATCTTTTACTAATACGGTATTAGATACAACATCAGTCATTATATGAGAAACATCAGGATTACATGGGTCAATATAAAGAGAATTCATACCCCAACCTTGACGTAAGACTACGGATTGACAAGAATATTCTTCAAGTCCAAGAATATTACTAATTCCATTAACCTCATAAGCATCTAAACTTGGGTAGGTAGCATCATAAGTAGCATTAACGAAGTATTCCATTGCTTCAGATGCATCCCATACTCTCCACGAGAATACTTCTCCAACATCAAATCCATCTTTATTGGAAGTTGATAAATCATCACCCCAAGCAACTATTGCATTGGCATTACCATCCCATGTCACTCTACCACCACAAACCTCAGTTCCGTTATCATCAAAGAATACTCCTATTTCATCACCTATACCAATAGGATTTCCATTTAATGATGTAATCACAGTACTTGGAATTAAGATAGAATGGTTATCACCTGTTTGAACAGGAACAATCCATGGTGCAGGAATGTGACATTCGCTAGAACAATCTAGATTCTCATTCCAATATGAATCAGGTATATTATTACAATCATTTTCTGTAACATATTCACACATAACATCGCAATTTTCGACATAGCAACATTGTCCAAGAGGTTCAATTATACACTCATGATGTAGTTGACCATTTGTGATAATAAAATTAGTACCACGGACATCTATTGAAACCCATCCCGGACAATAGTCAGGAATAACAAATGTGTATGTATGTGTACCTAAATCATTAATATTATTTGTATTTAATAATACCTCACGCGTAATCACTTCATTTTCCTGGAAGTTACCCATATTAAATGGCACAGGTGGTTCTGTTAAGTTCACTGTATCCCAAGTTGGTGTTGACCAGTTAACAGCAAATTCAAGGGAGAAACCTGCAACAGGTGATAGAATATCGACATCAAATGATACTGAAATTTCTTTATAAGCATCAGGATTAAATGGTAAATTACAGAACCAAATATTATCCCAGAGACTTGGATATTCATACCAACCGTTTATACCACCCGGGAAGAAATCTGTTCCACCTGTATTCAAAGGATCAATATCACTATTTATTCCTTCAGCAATCCAGAACTGATTGTCTGTAGGACACTCAGATGCTGTAAGAGTAACACAATCAGTAGCCATACATTGATGTGCATCATAAACTGTAACACAATAGGTACCTGCAGGTAAACCTGTAATATCTTCAGTTGTTGCGCCTATTGACCATATATATACATACGCAGGTGTACCTCCTGTAACTGTGAGATCTATCGACCCATCTGATGCTGTTGAAGAACTTGGATTGGTTCCAACGATGCTAAGTACAATTTGTGCAGGTTCAGCAATTGTTATTGTACCGTTTATTGTACATCCATTAGCATCAGTAACTGTTACTGTATATACGCCAGCTGCCAAACCACTATTCATCACAGTTGAAGCACCATTTGACCAGCTATAAGAGTATGATGGTGTACCACCTGAAACAATAGCTTCAGCAAAACCATCACTATATCCATAGCAGGAAACATCACCTTTAACAAATGTAAGCGATAATGGAGATGGTCCATTAATAACGACATTCTGAACAACTTGGCAACCATTAGCATCAGTTACTGTTACAGTATATGATCCAACGCCTAATCCATAAATAGTTTGGGTAGTACCACCATTTGACCATTGATACGTATATGGTGGTGTTCCGCCTGCAGGATAAACTGTGGCTGAACCTGTAGTATCACCAAAGCATAATACATCTACAGTTGCAACATCACTTATAAATATAGGTGTGTAAGGACATGAATCTGCACATGTTAAGTTCATATCCCAATTACCACCCAAGGCAATACATGAGTCTTCTGATACATATTCACATTCTGCTACGCAATTATCAACATAACAACATTGTCCAAGTGGCTCATTCATACACTCATGATGAATAATACCATTATAAACAATAACGTTATAGCCTTGTATATCTATTGATACCCATCCTGGACAATATTCAGGTATTAATAAATTATAAGTTATTAATCCTAGATCGGCAGGGTTATCTGTACTCAACACTGTGTCACGGATAATTACTTGATTCTCCTGGAAATTAATCATGTTC
>JANTGP010000047.1 GCA_024762835.1 Bacteroidota bacterium | reverse complement strand
TTTTTATTATTTTAGGCAGTTGAAATTGAAGGATAGAAAAAAATGATTAATTGTAAATCTGAAAATAAGAAATAAATAAACTAGTTATAAATAATTGCAAAATATAGTACTTTTGTAATCATTCCATTTGGAAAAATAAAAATATACTGAAATGGGCTTTATAGATAAAACTTTAAATAAATTATTCGGGACTAAGTCTGAGAAAGATGTAAAAGATGTTACTCCTATTGTATTAGAGATTCATAAGGAATATGCTAAATTGGGAGATCTTAGTAACAATGAACTTCGTAATCTTACCAAAGAATTGCAAAATGAAATACAAATTGCCATTAAGGATGACGAGGATGAGATTACAATTTTGAAAGAAAAAGTTGAAAATTTGGATATTAATGAAAGGGAAGAGTTTTATAACAAGATAGATGGAATTGAGAAAAATATTGACCAAACAATTAGTACAACCTTAGACAATATTTTACCGCGGGCTTTTGCTATTGTAAAAGAAACGGCAAGAAGGTTTATGGAGAATGAGTATCTTGAAGTTACTGCAAATGACTTTGACAGGAATCTGGCTGCTACACGCGATAGTATTGAGATACGTGGTGAAAAGGCAATATATTATAACAAGTGGCTTGCAGGAGGGACACAAATCGAATGGAATATGCTGCATTACGATGTTCAGTTGATTGGAGGTGTAGTGTTACATCAAGGTAAAATTGCTGAGATGGCAACCGGTGAAGGAAAAACACTTGTTGCTACACTTCCTGTATTTTTGAATGCCTTGCCCGGTAGAGGTGTCCATATCGTAACTGTTAATGATTATTTGGCAAAAAGGGACTCGGAATGGATGGGGCCTATATTTGAATTTCATGGCTTATCTGTTGATTGTATAGACAAATACCAACCAAACTCAGATGATAGAAGGAGAGCTTACAACTGCGATATAACCTATGGAACAAATAATGAATTTGGTTTTGATTACCTTAGAGATAATATGACAGCTAATCCTAAAGAGTTAGTTCAGCGAGTTCATAATTACACAATTGTGGATGAGGTTGACTCTGTTTTGATTGATGATGCAAGAACACCTCTTATTATTTCAGGTCCGGTTTCACAAAATAAAGGCGATGAGGAGCTTTTTCAGGAATTGAAACCACTGGTTATGAAATTAGCGTCGGCTCAGCAAAAATTGGTTACAAAAATACTTGTTGAAGCAAAAGATCTTATTGCTAAAAATGATGAGGAAAAAGGAGGCTTTCAACTTTTAAGAGCTTTTAAGGGATTACCTAAAAACAGGGCATTAATAAAATTCTTGAGTGAGCAGGGAAACAAAACTTTGCTGCACAAAACAGAGAATTTTTATATGCAGGATAATTCCAAGCATATGCACAAAGCAACTGATGAATTATATTTTGTAATTGATGAGAAGAATAATTCAATAGAGCTTACAGAGAAAGGAATTGATTTACTTTCTGCTGATGTTGAAGATTCTTCTTTCTTTATTCTTCCGGATATTGGGTCGGAAATTGCCGATATTGAGAAGTTAGATATAAGCAGTTCCGAAAAGCTGCAACAAAAGGATAAAATGCTTTCTGACTATGCCGTTAAGTCGGAAAGGGTTCATACAATTAATCAATTATTAAAAGCATATACATTATTTGAAAAAGATGACGAATATGTAGTAATTGATAATAAAG
Organism: Bacteroidota bacterium; assembly: GCA_024762835.1. GTDB lineage: Bacteria > Bacteroidota > Bacteroidia > Bacteroidales > M50B96 > JANTGP01. Next base: position 16,371 of record JANTGP010000047.1, on the reverse strand, counting down.
TTAAGATTGTAGACGAGCAAACCGGTCGTATTATGGACGGCAGAAGATATTCTGACGGTTTGCATCAGGCTATTGAAGCAAAAGAAAATGTAAAGGTTGAGGCATCAACTCAAACGATGGCAACAATTACCTTACAGAACTATTTCAGGATGTATAAAAAGCTTGCCGGTATGACTGGTACTGCTGAAACCGAAGCCGGTGAACTTTGGGATATCTATAAACTGGATGTTGTTGTTATTCCAACTAATAGACCAATTGCACGTGAGGATAGAGAAGACCTTGTATATAGAACAAAACGTGAAAAATACAATGCTGTTATTGATGAAATAATAGAACTTGTAAATAACGGACGTCCGGTTTTAGTAGGTACTACTTCAGTTGAGATCTCGGAATTACTTAGCAGGATGTTAACAAGAAGTAGAATCCCTCATAATGTTCTTAACGCCAAACTGCATAAGCGAGAAGCAGATATTGTTGCCGAAGCCGGTAACAAAGGTACTGTTACCATTGCTACTAACATGGCAGGACGTGGTACAGACATTAAGCTATCTGATGAAGTTAAAGAAGCCGGAGGTTTGGCAATTGTTGGTACTGAGAGACATGAATCACGAAGGGTTGACCGACAGTTACGTGGTCGAGCAGGACGTCAAGGTGACCCGGGTTCTTCTCAATTCTTTGTTTCATTGGAAGATAACCTGATGCGTTTGTTTGGTTCCGATAGGATATCAAAGCTGATGGATAGGATGGGGCTGAAAGAAGGAGAAGTTATTCAGCATAACATGATTACCAAATCTATTGAGAGAGCTCAGAAAAAAGTTGAAGAGAACCATTTCGGAACACGTAAGCGACTCCTTGAATATGATGATGTAATGAACTCGCAAAGAGAAGTGATTTATAAGAAGCGTTATCATGCTCTTTTTGGCGAGCGGATTGGTGTTGATATTGCTAATATGATGTATGATGTTTGCGAGAGTATTGTTCAAGAATATCATCCCGCTGCAGATTTCGACGGATTCTCACTCGAATTGATGAGAGTTCTTTCTATTGAGCCTAAAATAAGTGTTGAAGAGTTTAAGAAATGGAACGAAAGTAAAATAGTTGCAACAATAAACGAACAACTTTTAGAAACCCACAAGAGACGTACAGAACTGATTGCATCTCAGGCCTATCCTGTAATTAAAGATGTATATATGACACAATCGCATATCTATGAGAATATTGTTGTCCCGATAACTGATGGTATTCGTCGATATAGTATTGTAACAAATCTAGAGAAAGCATATAAAAGCAAAGGAGAAGAGTTGGTCAGAGATTACGAGAAGATGTCTATTCTTGCTACAATTGATGAGGGTTGGAAAGACCATCTTCATGAGATGGACGAGTTAAAACAATCAGTGCAAAATGCTTCTTATGAGCAGAAAGACCCTTTGCTTATTTATAAGTTTGAGTCTTTTGAGTTATTTAAAGCAATGCTTGAGAAAATAAATAAGCAAGTTGTTTCTATACTTATGAAAGGACATATTCCAATTAGAGATGCAAGCGAAGTAAAAGAAGCTGAAGACCCTCAAAAATCTGATTTTAGCAAATATAAAACCGGCAGGTCTGATTTAAATGAGGGAAGTGGTACGGAAAATAAAGCTAAACAAAAGGTTCAGCCAGTAAGAGTTGAAAAGAAAGTTGGCAGAAATGACCCTTGTCCTTGCGGAAGTGGTAAGAAATACAAGAATTGTCACGGAAAAGTTACACAACCTGCATAGTTTTAATTCATTTTGTTTTTATTTTGGGAGTGCAATAGTTTGGAATACTTGTTCCATTTCTTTTTGATATAGTGGGCTAAAGGTGATAAAACACCAGTATTTTAAGTTTAAAATTTCTTCTTCCTGTAATCTTGTTAATGATTTTCCTAATTCTTTCAAAAATAAGAATTTGTCAAAACTAACTTTCTGAAGTAAAGATTTTGTGTATTCAAGCATTGTGTTTAATATTTATTTATTGATTGTATTATAACGAATAACACTTGAAATTATTACAATATTTTCACTGATATTTAAAAAAGAATATTTTTAAATATTTTCGCAAGTTTTCAATAATATAAGGTACTAATTGAAAAGATTATTTAGAATTGCATATCTTTGGATTATTAATAAATTTGCAACTATTATTAAATTAAAAAAAAGTGAATTATGATTAGAAAACTATTTGTACTGGCAATTGCTTCTGTATTTTTTATTTCATGTGGCAATCAGGAAAATTCTGCTGATAAAAAAGTAGCGGAAAACGATTCTTCTACCGAGTTAGTTGTACTTACACCTGATAACTTTGCAACAAAAGCAGTTGACTTAGTTGGAAAAGATGTAAAAATTGAAGGAACAATTGACCACATCTGTAAGCATGGTGGTAAAAAGATGATAATCTTTGGAACAGATCCTGACAATAGAGTTAAAATTACAACAGGCGAAGGAATGGCTGCTTTTAATACAGATTGGAATGGTAGCGATGTTGAGGTAGAAGGAACTGTTGAAGAGTTTCGCATTGATGAAGATTATCTTGCAAACTGGGAAGCTGACGTTCAGGCCCAAATGGATTCTTTAGAGTTTAAGCATAACGAAGAAACAGGCGTACATAAGGGCGAAGATGAGAAAGACCATACTGCATCTGATGAATTAGATCAAATTAATAGTTACAGACAAGAGATGGTTGATTCAGGTGTAGACCATATCTCATTTTATTCTATAGTTTGTAAAGATTATTCAATTAAGGAAAATGCTGATAACTCAGATGAGGACAAGGCAGAAGCAAATACAGAGGATAATAAAGAAGATGAATAGTTAAACTATTTAAGATATTAATAAAAAGGTTGATGCATTTATTTTTCTTGCTTCAACCTTTTTATTTTATTGCTTAATAAGAAGGATAATAAGATAGAGTTATGAAATTTAAGTGGAGAAAATGGAATCGCATTATTCATCGCGATTTAGGTTATATATTCTTTGCAATGACAGTGATATATGCTATGTCAGGTATTGCAATTAATCATGTTGATGATTGGAATGCAAATTATATTGTTAATACTAAGCAAGTACAATTAGAAAAAAGCTACAAGAAAGAAGATATTACAAAAAAACTTGTTTTAGATATCCTAAAAGATTATGATGTTGATGGATATAAAAAACATTATTTCCCTAATGACAATGTACTTAAGGTATTTATCAAGAATGGTGTAGTACGTATTGATTTGCGGTCAGGGCGTGGGCTTATTGAGAAAACCCGTCGTAGACCAATTCTGGGTCCAATGAATTATCTGCATTATAATCCTGTAATTTATTGGACTATCTTTTCTGATGCTTTTGCTGTTGCTTTGATATTAATTGCTGTCTCAGGTCTTTTCATTCTTAAAGGAAAAAAAGGAATAACAAGAAGAGGTGCATGGTTAACCGGTATTGGAATAATAATCCCAATAATTTATTTATTGATTTACTTTTATTAACTTTAACCTCTTACTTTCTTGTGATTAATTCTGGTAAGAAAAGTTGAAACTCTTTGAGAATACTAACTTGATAAATACATTGTTATGAAGAAAATTATTAATACTCAAAAAGCACCAAAAGCTGTTGGTCCATATAGTCAGGCAGTTGAAGTAAAAGGAATGTTGTTTGTTTCGGGTCAAATTCCTGTTAATCCTGAAACGGGAAAAATTGTTGAAGGTGGGATAAAGGAACAAACAGAACAGGTGATGAAGAATATTGGAATAATCTTAGCTTCGGCCGGTTATTCATTTGATGATGTAATAAAGTCAACTTGCCTTCTTGATGACATGGATAACTTTGCTGCTATGAATGAAGTATATGCCAAGTATTATCCAGATAATCCACCTGCAAGAGCAGCTTATGGAGTTGTTAAATTACCTTTGGGTGTAATGGTAGAAATTGAAACTATAGCTTCAAAATAATCTTTACAACTTAGTTATGAGTAAAAAGATAAATTGTAAATAATACCAAAAGTTGGTAAGAAACAATCTTTTCAGAAAAACAAGCAAAGATTGTTTAAGTCTGAGTATATATTATTGGTAATGGATATTATTAATATGAGAAATCGTGAAATATATACTCTGTGATGCTACTGAATAATAATCAACAATCCTTTAAAAGGAGCAAAAAAAATCCCACTTAAATGGTGGGATTTTTTTTAGTATTATTTTGTGATATATTTATTCAGATACCACAGTAAATTCAATTTCTAAACTAACTTCCTTATGAAGCTTTACTATTGCAGTATAGGTTCCAACTTCCTTGATAACATCACCTTTAATAGTAATATTTTTACGGTCGATGTCAAAGCCTTTTTTATTAATTGCCTCAGCAATTTGAATTGTATTTACAGAACCAAAGATTTTACCTGCTGTACTTGTTTTTGCACCAATCTTAAGCTTTTTATTTTCTAATTGAGCAGCAATCTTCATAGCTTCCTCTTTTAGTTTAGCTTCTTTATGAGCACGTTGTTTCAAGTTCTCGGCATGTATCTTTTTTGCAGTTGGTGTAGCTAATGTAGCATAGCCTTTAGGAATAAGAAAATTCCTGCCATAACCCGGCTTAACATCAACAATGTCATCTTGATGTCCTAAGCTTTTATAGTCTTTTTTTAATATAATTTCCATTTAATTTCCTCCTTTACTATTTCATCATATCTGTTACATATGGAAGCATGGCAAGGTGTCTGGCCCTTTTTACTGCCTGTCCAACTTTTCTTTGGTATTTTAAAGATGTACCTGTCAAACGACGTGGTAAAATTTTACCTTGTTCGTTTAAAAATTTCTTTAGAAATTCAGGGTCTTTATAATCAATAAATTTAATCCTGTTTTTCTTGAATCGGCAATACTTTTTCTTCTTAACCTCAACTGTTGGAGGTGTTAGATATCTAATTTCTGATGAATTCTGTGTCATAGTTTAAGCCTCCTCTGTTTTTTCTTCGGTTTTTACTCTTTTTCTATTTCTGTATTCAATGGCATATTTATCCATTTTGAATGTAAGGAAACGAACTACTCGTTCAGTTCTTCTGTAGCCAACTTCAAGCTTTTCTATTACTTCAGGTTCGGCTTCAAACTCAATAAAGTGATAAAAACCGGTTGTTTTTTTCTGAATCGGATAAGCTAGCTTGCGTAAGCCCCAATCTTCTTGGTGGACAATGTCGGCACCATTGTCTTCTAGTAAACTTTTGAATTGTTGAACCGTCTCCTTCATCTGTGCCTCAGACAAAACGGGAGTTAAAATGAAAACGGTTTCATAATGTCTCTTCATAATTTAATAATTTGTTTTTTTAATTAAAAATATTCGGGCTGCAAAAGTAGAAACATTTATCAATTAATCAAATAGCTTGATTATTATTTTTAAAAAGATTATAAAAAATCTTTAGATGCTTTAAACCTATGCTTTTCAGTTATTAATATTATCTTTATCGCCAAAATAAATTTAAAAATATTCATTATGACAGAAATTATTAAACAAACGCTTAGAGATTCAAAAAAAGCGAGATGGATTGCACTTGTAATTCTTTCATTTACAATGTTCGCAGGCTATATGTTCACGGAGGTTGTGTCTCCATTAAAACCAATCCTGGAAAGAGCTTATGGTTGGGATAGTGCTGATTTTGGAATACTTACCAGTTCATATGGTATGTTCAATGTGTTTTTCTTCATGTTATTGATTGTAGGGATTCTATTGGATAAATTTGGAATAAGGTTTAGTACTATTACTTCAGTTTTAATAATGATAATTGGTGGATCTATTAAGTATTATGCTTTTAGGGGAGGTTTCTCTGTTACTGAAACAGTTAATGTTTTTGGTTTATGGGAAATAAAAGAGCAGGTATTTTATGCCTCATTAGGTTATGCTTTATTTGGTGTTGGTGTCGAATATGCAGGAATAACCGTTTCAAAAGCAGTTGTAAAGTGGTTTAAAGGAAAAGAAATGGCCTTGGCTATGGGAATGCAGGTTGCCATTGCTCGTCTTGGTTCGGCTGTACCTCTTTTCTTTGGTGCGTATTTAGCAAATTCTTTTGGTGTACCATTATGGATTCTTTCAATTGTGGTAATGCTTATCATTGGTTTGGTTGCATTTTTCTATTACAATGTTATGGATAAGAAACTTGATAAGCAACTTGATGAAGATATTGTCGAAGGCGATACTGAGGATGAGTTTAAATTCTCTGATTTAGGTGTTATAATTGGAAACAGAGGTTTCTGGCTTATTGCTTTATTATGCGTATTGTTTTATTCAGCGGTTTTCCCATTTTATAAATACGGACCAGACCTAATGGTAAATAAATTTGGTGTCTCAGAAGATTGGGCTGGATTTTTACCCGGCTTAGTTCCTTTTGGTACAATGTTGTTAACTCCCATATTTGGTGGGATTTATGATAAAAAAGGTCGCGGTGCTGATATTATGATTTTAGGAGCTATTTTATTAATTATTGTACATTTGATTTTTTATGTTCCCTTTATCACTAGTGTATATGCTGCTTTCTTTAATGTTATTATCTTAGGAATTGCTTTTTCACTTGTTCCTTCTGCAATGTGGCCTTCAGTCCCAAAAATTATTCCTGAAAAACAACTTGGAAGTGCTTATGCAACTATCTTTTGGATTCAGAATGTTGGTCTTTGGGGTATCCCATTGTTAGTAGGTATTGTTTTAAATTCTACTAATCCAACTATTTCACCTGATAAAAAGATTATCCAGAGTAGCTTTAAAAAAGCTTATGTTGAGGTTGTTGAAGGTAGTAAACTTATGAATGCAAAAACTTTTGACGGAAAAAACTATACCGAAGCTGATTTAAAGTTTTTTGCAAATAATTCTGCAAGTGACCTTGTTCAAACTGTAGTTGCAAAATATCCTCAGGACTCTGTTATTACAACTAATGCTGATGAATTAAAAGCAAAATCTTATGAATATTTCTTAAGAATTCTTAATGCAAATTTAAATGATATAGATGATGCAGACCTGGCACAGTATTCTGATGATAAGGAAAATATGGCTTTTGTTAATTTTAATGCCGAATCCGTTGATAATGCTGCTGTATTTGTTTCAGAGAAAAAACTTAAGTTAAATTATGATTATCAGACTACTTGGTCGATATTTGTTTTATTGACATTTGTTGCTCTGATTGTTGCATTCTTACTTAAGATGGAAGATAAGAGAAAAGCTTATGGTCTTCAATTGCCTAATATTGAAGAATAAAAATTCTTGATAATTTAAAAAAATGCCCATAGAATTTTCTGTGGGCATTTTTATTTATTGTCTGTAATTAATTAATATTCTTTATGATATATGAATAAGGTATAATCTTACATCTATTTCGATTTTATTACATATGTTTTATTGTGTTTTTTTTTAATCTTTGTACAACTATTATTTAATTAAGATTGTTGATAATGTCACTAGATACAGTTATTGAATTGCGTAAAGCTAATATTTACCAGAAAGATAGTTTGGTTTTGTCTGATGTGAGTTTTTCTATCTCTAAAGGAGAGCTTGTTTACCTTATTGGAAAGGTGGGTAGTGGTAAATCAAGTATTTTGAAAACTTTATATGGCGAGTTGCCTTTAATTGAGGGATCTGGTAAAATAGTTGGCTATGACTTGTCTGATCTTAAAAGAAAGGAAATACCCTTTCTGAGACGAAAACTTGGAATTGTATTTCAGGATTTTCAATTACTTACCGATAGAAATGTCTTTGAAAACCTTCAGTTTGTTCTTAAAGCTACAGACTGGAGGAAATCAAAATTAATTAAAGAAAGAATTGAGGATGTTCTTGAGAAAGTTAATTTGAGTGACAAGATACTTAAGATGCCAAATCAGTTATCGGGAGGCGAGCAGCAGAGAGTTGTTATTGCAAGAGCACTGCTTAACGAACCCGAAGTGATTTTAGCCGATGAACCTACCGGAAATTTAGATCCTCACACATCCGAAGATATATTAAAATTATTGGTAGATATAAGCCATGCAGGTAGAGCTGTGCTTATTGCAACTCATGATTATCCGCTTATTAAGAGATTTCCTTCAACAATTTACAAATGTAATAAAGGCTCCGTTACAGAGGCGATTGTGCCGGCTGCCGATGAGGAGGAAATGCTGGAGTTTTTTATGCAAAAATATAATGATGTACCGGATGGCAATAAACCGGGTGAATCGGTTGAATTATAAATCCTAACTCAGCTAATACTAAAATGCGATATAATTTTGATGAAATTATTTCAAGAAAGAATACAAATGCATTTAAATATGATGCTCGGGAGATGATTTTTGGTAAGGCTGAGGTTCTGCCGATGTGGGTTGCAGATATGGATTTTAAAACACCTGATTTTATCGTTGATGCACTGAGAGTACGGTTAAATCATGAGATACTTGGCTATTCTATGCGTCCTGAGAACTTTTATCATTCGCTAATCAATTGGATGAAAAAGCGGCATTCCTGGAACATTGAGAAAGATTGGATAAGCTTTAGTCCTGGTGTTGTTTCAGCTTGCACAATGTCAGTTCAGGCTTTTACAAATATTTCAGATTCGGTTATAGTCCAACCCCCTGTTTATTTTCCATTTTTCTCAATAATAAAGGGAAGTAATAGAAACTTGCTTTATAATCAGCTTATCTTATCAGAAGATAGATATGTAATGGATTTTAATGACTTGGAAACTAAGGCAAAAGGCGGTGCAAAAATGATTATTATATCTAATCCGCATAATCCTGTTGGCAGAGTATGGACTGTGGAAGAGCTAAATCGTTTGGCAGATATTGCATTAAAGTACGATATGATTATTTTATCTGATGAGATTCATTCCGACTTAGTTTTTAAGCCGAATAAACATATTCCTTTGGCAAAACTTTCCCCCGAGATAGCGGAAAGAGTAATAACAGCTGTTTCACCAAGTAAAACTTTTAATATTGCCGGTTTATCCACTTCAGCATTGATAATTTCAAATCCGCAATTAATGAAGAAGTATAATAAAATGCTGGAAACAATGCATTTGAATATGGGGAATATATTTGGAAATATTGCTTTTGCTGAAGCTTATGAAAAAGGTGAAGAATGGTTATTACAATTGCTAAATTACTTAGAGCATAATATAAATTATGTTACAGATTATTTGCAGAATAATATACCTCAAATAAAGCTTATCAAACCCGAATCAACTTATTTGTTATGGCTTGATTGTCGTAATTTGAATATGACTGATGATGAACTAATTACTTTCTTTGTCGAAAGGGCTGGATTAGGATTAAATTCAGGACTTATGTTTGGACCGGGAGGAACCGGATTTATGAGAATGAATATTGCTTTAGCATTTCCTGTAATCAAAGAAGCAATGAAAAAGCTTGCATTTGCTATTGATACCATATAATATATGAATTTGAAAAGGTTTGTCACCATATTAGTATTTCTTAGTATTGTACTCTGTTCTAGGGCACAGGACAAGAATATAAGCACAAACTATTTTTTCGAGGGACGTAGTCATATAGGTTTTATATGGCCACATCATGCTTCAATAAGATATTTGCAAAGAGGACATGTGCCGGCTTTTGAGATTAAGTTTGGGAAATCAACATATGGCTTGCGCGATTGGGCGGTTAATCACAATTATCCCGATATTGGCTTGGCTTTCTATCATGCAAATCTTCAATGGCCGGAAGTTCTTGGGAATGTTAATGCTCTTTATGGTTTTATGAACAAAACCATGTATCGGGGTAGAATTATTGATCTTAGTTTTGATTTTCAGCTTGGGATATCTATGTTAAGCAAACACTTTGATGTTGATAATAATTACTATAATATTGCCATTGGCTCAACTTATAATGCCTTTTTTAACCTTGGGGTTGAAGCTAACTGGAAGTTGACAAAAAAGATATTTCTGATTAATGGCGTTTCGATAACACATTATTCTAACGGTGCGGCCAAGAATCCAAACCTTGGTTTAAATGTCTTAAGTTTAAATATTGGACTAAAATATTATTTTAAACCTCATAATATCAATTCAAAACCTGAAAAATTAAAACCAAAAAGTATTTTTGATTCATCAATAATTGGTGCTGTAGGCCGGAAATCAATCAGCCCTGACAGCCATTCTTTCCTTACTTCATCATTAATTCTTGATGCAGGATATTATGCATCAGCAACAAAAAGATTGGCAATAGGATTAGATATATTTTATGATGCTTCGATTATTAAAAGAATGGAAAAAGCCGGGATTTCTGATTATTCATCTATTGATAATTTTAGACAAGGACTAAGGTTTTCTTACGAAATGATATATGGAAGAGTTAGTTTCTCAATTCAGATGGGTTCTTATATCTTTGTAAACTGGTCGGACGATGGGAAACTGTATAACCGCTTGGTAATGAAATATAGGTACGATAGATACATTCTTAATGTGGGAATGAAGACACATTTCGGACGTGCTGATTTCCTTGAGTGGGGTATAGGCTATGTTTTCTGGAACAAAATGAAATAAGACTTTTATTAACTTTCTGAGAATAAAAGTTATCCGGTAAACTGTATTTTTATTCTATTTGTTAAAAAGTATTTTCAATTGTTGATAATAATCAGTTGTGCAATAGAAAAAAATACATATTTTTGCCACAAATAAGTATTTGAATGCTTATTTTAGAAAGACCAAAGAATTATATAATTACGAAATTAAATTAATAATTATGCCTAAGAAAGTTATACCTTTTTTATTATTTATTCTGTTGCTTATAGCTAAAGAATCTATTGCACAGAATTGTACGGTTAATGCAAATATTGACCAAACAATTTGCTTGAGTGAACCAATGACATTGATTGGTAACTCCGGTGGATTGATAAATGGAGATACGGAATGGATTCAAATTGCAGGACCCTCCGTAAATATTGTCTCCCCAAATTCACTGACTACAAATGTAACCGGATACACTGCAGGAAATGTTTATGAGTTCAGGCTGCTAGGCACTTGTCAGGATGGAAACGATGTATATGATGATGTGAGTTTCACCGTTATTCCAAGTTCAATTGCTGATGCTGGTGTGAATCAATCATCTTGTCCCGGTACTTTAACATTAAATGGTAACTCGCTTGCAGCTGGAGAGTCGGGTTTATGGACAATTCAAGGTGCAAATCCGGCCGGAATTGTCATCGCTTCACCTACATTGCCTGTTACAGAAATTAGCTTACCGGCAAACAACTCAGGAACCTCAATTTTGAGATGGACAATTACAAGCAGTAATGGTTGTAATTCTTATTCTGAAATTGAAATTACCAATTATGGTGGAGACACAACTATAACTGCAGGTATTGACCAGACACTTAATAATTGTTATACAACTTATCAATCAACTACACTAACAGCATCTTATGCAGGCGAAAATTTTGGTGGACAACAAGGAACATGGACTCTTGTTTCAGGTCCTTCATATCCTGAATTTACTGATATACATGATAATACCACAACAGTTGGTAATCTAATTGAAGGTGTTTATATATTGCGTTGGACAGTTGTAGGGCCATGTATAAATGGTTCTGATGATATAACTATTACAGTGCCTGCTGCAACTCAGGATGTGTCTAATGCAAATGCAAATAATATATGGTTTTGTACTCCTTCAACATCAGCTGTTCTTACAGGAACATTGCCTCAGTATACTAATGAGACTATACTTTGGACACAGACAGCAGGACCACCTGCTACAATAGCAAATCCAAACAGTGCAACAACTAGTGTTACAGGTTTAAACGGAACAGCTACATATATTTTTACTTACCAAATATCTAATTCTGTTACCGGATGTAGTTCTACTGATAGCTATGTAAGCATTGGCTATTCAACTGACCTTCCTTCTATTGATGCCGGTCCTGACCAGGCTCTGGATTGCGATGAACATCTGGCAACTATTAATCTTACTGAATCTGGAGGAGCGGTTCGTCGTTATAAAATTATTAGCGGGCCCTATCTATCTGGGTTTAACTGGACATCAAATCCATCAAATATAAATTTCTACGAAAGTGGTACATATAATGTTTTGTACGAAAGATATGCTAATGGAATAGGATGTACAAGTGCTTATGATGATGTAAATATTACTGTTTCTCTAACACCTACTGCTTCAAATGCCGGAACAGACCAAAATCTTGCATGTGGAGTAACACAAACTCAGCTTGCAGGAAATGATCCTTTTGAAGGTGTTGGTTCATGGTCGCAAGTGAACGGTCCTAATCAGGCAACTATATCAGATATTTATGACAGAAATGCAACTATTAGTAATTTAGTAAGCGGATATTATACTTATCGTTGGGTAATAACCGGGGGTCCTTCTTGTTCCGATCAACAGGATGATGTTGTTATTACAGTACCCGGTTCTGTTCAATCAAATGCAAATGCAGGTAGCGACCAAACGATTTGTTATTCGTCTATTATTTATCTAGATGGTAATGAGCCGGCTGCAGGTGAGACGGGAGCTTGGACAGTAGTTCCAAGCTCAGGAATTGTAATTGATAATGTGAATGATAATAATACAATGGTTAGCGGCTTCGATGCTTCAACTGTTTATACTTTTACTTGGTCAATAACAGGTCAATGTGGATCTTCATCAGATGACGTGGTGATAACAACAAACTCTACTGCAGGTCCTGATCAAGCTGATGCAGGAAGTGACCAATGTCTGGCTACGGGTGTAACAAGTTTTACTATGTCTGCAAATACTCCGGCTAACGGACAAGGTTTATGGACAATTATTTCCGGGCCAAATAACCCTTCAATATCTGATGTTAACAACTCTTCTGCTGTAATTACAGGAGCTGTTGATGGGACATACTTATTGGAATGGGCAATTTCGGCTGGTGCTTGCAATACAACAAGAGATACCGTTATTGTTACAATATCAGCCGGTGAGATTGCAAATGCCGGTGCAGATCAGGATGTTTGTGGTAGTTCTTTTACAATGGCTGCGAATAGCCCGGTAAGCGGGGTTGGAACCTGGCAACAAATAGCAGGTAGTGCAAATTATTCAATTAGTTCTGTTAATGATCCAAATGCTGTCTTTTCCGGTTTGGTAAGTGGAGCTTATGAATTTGCTTGGATTATTGATGATGGTGCATGTGGTGAAGTTTCTGATAATATTCATATTAATGTATCAGAAAGCCCAACAATAGCAAATGCCGGACCCGACCAAACATTATGTGGTGTTTCTTCGGCAATAATGGCTGCCAATGCTATCACGAGCGGTACAGGTGTTTGGACAATAGTTGGAGGTGGTTCAAGTAACATAACAATTGCCAGTCCTAATAATCCAAATACTACAATTGCTAATTTGTCATCAGGAACATATATTTTCCGTTGGTCGGTATTTACAGGTGTGTATTGTCCTGTTAGTTTCGATGATGTTGTGATAAATGTATTACCTGTAGCTAATGCAGGTCCGGACCAGTTTCTTTGCGAATCATTAGAAACATTGTTAAGCTCAGCAAACGGTGTTAGTGGTACATGGACACAGACATCAGGGCCTGCTGCAACTATAACTTCAAATAGCCAAACAACAGCTATAACAGATTTAATTCCGGATAATACCTATACATTTCAATTTGCTACCGATACTATGTTTGGTTGTTCGTCTACCACAGATGAGATTAACGTAACGACATACTCTCAGCCTGTTCCGGCACCTGATGCCGGTCCTAATATCGATATTTGTACGGATATTTCATCTTCCGTTACTATGGCAGGTAATTCACCTCAGGGTAGTGCAGTGGGTTTCTGGTCATTTGTTACAGGTCCTAATACCCCAACAATCACAACACCAGGCTCGCCCACAACAACAATAACTGGTCTGGTTGAAGGTATTTATATATTTGAATGGAATTTCTCAAATGGTGCTTGTACCGATTATAAAGATGTTATTAGTGTAAATGTTTACGATCCTCCTTCAGTTGCAGATGCCGGACCTGATCAATTAAATGCTTGTGAGCTTACAGATCACCTTGAGGCTAACTTCCCAACGACCGGTATTGGCGTATGGACACTAAGTTCAGGTCCTGGTACGGTAAGCATTGATAGTCCTAATTTGCCTAATACAACTATATCCAATGTCTCTGCACCCGGAACTTATACTTTTACTTGGACAATTTCTAATGGTTCTGTTTGTTTACCAAGCTCCGATGATGTGTTGATTACTTTTGCCGATGCAGTGCCTACAACCCCTGATGCAGGTTCTGATTTTAATGTCTGCGATGTAGTACAAATAACTATGAATGCTAATACTGCTCTTCAAGGAACAGGACAATGGAACTTGGTTGGTGGACCTGCCGGTGCAGTAATTACTTCGGTAAATGACGAACATACAGCAATTTCAGGATTAGTGCCTGGTGAATATACATATGTATGGGAAATAACTAGTGGAAATTGCACTCTTTCTGATACAGTTTACATAGATAATAATCAGGATGTTGGTTTTGCTAATGCAGGTGCCGACCATTCGTACTGCCCATTTGAGATTCCTGTTTTAACAGGAAATGATGCTGGAGTAGCAACAGGAGCATGGAGTTTTGTTTCGGGACCAAATACACCTGTTATTAATAACCCTGATAGCAGTACAGCAAGCCTTAATGGAACAATACCCGGAACTTATGTCCTGCAATGGGATATATCGGGTGGTGTTTGTCCTTCATATTCCGATCAGGTAAATATAACAATTGAGTCTAATTGTGCACCTACTGTATTTAACGAATATGTGGCAATTGACCAAGATAGTACTTTAGTTACTGATAGTTCAACCGGAATTTTAGGAAATGGAGATATGGATTCTGAAGGCAATAATTTGATTATTAATACAAATCCAATTGTTGGCCCTGCCGGAGGAAGCATTATAATTAATGCCGATGGTAGTTATACTTATGATCCTGACCCATTATTTTCAGGTATTGACACTATTGTTGTGGAGATTTGTGATGATGGAACACCGCCACTTTGCGTTAATGATACATTATTTATTACAGTAACATCAAATAATACAGCTCCGGTTGCAAATGATGATGCTTCTATTACTGATGAAGATACACCTGTTGTGATTAATGTGTTGTTAAATGACTCTGATTCAGATGGAAGTCTTGATACAACTAGTATTACAATATTAGTACAACCAAGTAATGGAATTCTTGTTATTGATACAATAACGGGTGCAATAACTTATATACCTAATCCTGATTTTAATGGTACTGATACTTTTGTGTATCAAATATGCGATGATGGAATACCTATACAATGCGATGATGCAACTGTAACAATAACAGTTAACCCTGTTAATGATGCAATGGTAGCTGTTGATGATTTTGATACTACCGATGAAGATACACCTGTTACTACCGATGTTACTTTAAACGATACGGATATTGATGGAAATATCGATCCTACGAGTGTTATCATAGGAGATGGAATAAACGGCTTCCTACAACCTGCAAACGGTACTGTTGTGGTTGATGCTCTAACGGGAGAAATTATATATACGCCAAATGCAAACTTTAACGGAACAGATACATATGAATATCAAGTTTGTGATGATGGAACACCATTACCCGCAACTTGTGATATAGCATTGGTTACAATAACCGTTAATCCTGTAAACGACCAAATGTTAGCGGTTGACGATTTTGACACAACTATGGAAAATACACCTGTTTCAACCAATGTTGTTGTTAACGATACAGATATAGATGGTAATATTGTGCCAAGTACTGTAGTAATATCTAATGGTATAAATGGATTATTAGAACCAACTAACGGAATAATAGTAAATAATGGTGATGGTACTATTACATTTACCCCGGATGCTAACTTTTTTGGTACTGAGTATTATGAATATCAAGTTTGTGATGATGGTACACCTGCTACTTGTGATATAGCCTTAGTTACTATTAATGTAACTGGTTATAATAATATTTTTGTTAATGATGATTTTGACTCAACCGATGAAGATACGCCGGTTACTACTGATGTTGTTGCAAATGATTATGATATTGATGGAAATATTGTGCCATCAACTGTTATAATAGGTAATGGTATAAACGGATTGCTTCAACCTGCAAATGGTACTGTTGTGGTTAATCCTGTAACTGGAGAAATAACTTATACTCCAAATGCAAACTTTAACGGAGTTGAAACTTATGAATATGAGGTTTGTGATGATGGTAATCCACTTCCAATTGCTTGCGATGTTGCTTTAGTAACAATAACCGTTAATCCGGTAAACGACCCACCTGTTGCCGTAGATGATAATGCAACAACTGATGAAGATACACCTGTTACTATCGTTGTAGTATCAAATGATTCAGATATTGATGGAACTATCGACACAAGCTCAAT
>JANTGP010000046.1 GCA_024762835.1 Bacteroidota bacterium | reverse complement strand
TATGAAAACTATATTACACCTATTTTTCTTGTTGTTATTAAGTCAAGTAAATGGTCAAAACTTAATAAATAGTTGTAAGCTTCACTAATCACTCTTCGTCTGTAAAAATCTGCCTTTTGTAGCAAAAGCATCGTCATTGATATTATACGAGTATAGATGTTTTAATAATCCTTTAATCAAGTGTATCTTTGCAAAAATTTTTTTAATAAAAATGCAAAAAAACATATCAATTATTCTTTTATCATTTCTGTTTTTATTTGCTACTCAACTGAAAGCACAAGTAGAAAGAAAGCAAATATATGCTCAACGTACAACAACACCGCCAAAGATTGACGGAAAAATAAACGATGAAGTCTGGGCAGGTATTCCGGTGGCAAACAATTTTGTTCAATTAGAACCCGTCAACGGGAAGCCTTGCTCCTTCCCTACTGAAGTAAAGTTTATTTACGATGACGATGCTTTGTATATTGGAGCAATGTTTTACGATCCTAATCCCGACAGTATTATGACAGATTTGGGCGAGCGTGATAGCGAAGATATAAATGCTGATGTTTTTGCCGTATCAATTGGTCCTTTTGATGATGGACACAATGCTTTTGAGTTTTGGGTATCGGCATCAGGTGTTCAGATAGACAAAAAAATCTCGGCTAACTATGGAGATGTAAATTGGAACGCCGTTTGGGAAAGCCATGTTAGCTTAAACGATTCGGGATGGTCGGCAGAAATGAAAATTCCGTATTCTGCAATTCGTTTCCCAAAAACCAGTGTACAAAAATGGGCTATAATAATTTGGCGTAGTATAAAACGATACAACGAACTCGCCAACTGGCAGATAATAGACAAAGAGGTTTATGGCTTTATGAATCAATCGGGACTGCTATTAGGAATAAATGATATTGAGCCACCTCTCCGGCTTTCATTTACACCTTATGTTTCAGGGTATATTCTAAAGCAAAGCAATAGTAATAAAACATCATATTCGTATAATGGCGGACTGGATTTAAAGTACGGTATCAACGAAAGTTTTACTCTCGACATGACACTTATTCCCGATTTTGGTCAGGTTGAATCTGATGACGAAATATTGAACCTGTCGCCATTTGAAGTTAAGTACGACGAAAAAAGAACTTTCTTTACAGAAGGTACAGAACTTTTTAATAAAGGCGGAATTTTCTATTCACGACGGATTGGCGCTACTCCTGCTAATTACGACTCAATCTACAATAACTTAGGACAAAACGAAACTATCGTTGAAAACCCTACAGAGACTCAAATGATAAACGCCACTAAAATATCGGGACGAACAAATAAAGGTCTCGGAATTGGCGTTTTTAACGCAATGACAAAGGAAGCGGTGGCAAGTATCGTAGACAGCATTTCAGGCAAAAGCCATAGTTTTGTCACTCAAGGTTTTACGAACTACAACCTTTTGGTTTTAGACCAGATTCTTAAAAATAATTCATTTGTAAGCGTGATAAACTCAAATGTAAAACGCAATGATTACATGGCAAATGTAACTGCCACAGAGTTTAACCTGCTCAATAAGAAAAACACTTATGCAATATTCGGAACAGCAGCAATAAGCAATAAAAATACTGAACTGTCTGATAATGATTTCGGATTTAAATACGACCTAAAGCTTGCCAAAGTACAAGGAAATCTAAGAGCCGATTTACAGCAAATAGTAAAAAGTGACAATTACGACCAAAATGACCTTGGTTATTTACGACATAATAACGAGCTAAGCTACAAATTTAATCTGGAGTATAATTTCTATAAACCAATCTGGAAATTCTTATCATGGTCGAACAAATTAAACATCAGGCATACGAGCTTATTTGCACCACGTTCTTTTAGCGAAATTGAAATTGAACTATCCACTCATATCAATTTCAGAAATAATACAGGCATACGCTCACATGCAAGCATAAAACCCATTGATAATCACGACTATTTTGAGACTCGCACTCTAACAAATTATGTAGTTGTTCCAAAATCCTTTCATTTATGTACTTTCTACAGCCCCAACAGAATAAAAAAATTTACAATTGGGGGTGGCGGTGCGTTTTGGGTATCTGATTATTATAATCAATCAACTTTCTATTTTCAACTATCGCCTTCATTACGGATTGGGGATAAGTTTTATATCAACTACAGACTACACCATACAACAAAAAACAACACAGTTGGCTATGTTGGAGCAAGTAATGACACAATTAATTTTGGGATGAGAGACTTGAAGGAAATAAGTCAAACAATCGATTTCAAATACATTTTCAACAATGTTTCATCTCTGAGTTTTAGGATGCGTCATTATTGGAGTAAAGCAAAATATTCAAAGTATATGTATTTGCAAGATGACGGTTACTTTGAGCCCAATCCAAATAACCTTAACATGGATGTTAACTTCAATGCCTTTAATATTGATATGTATTACTCATATTACTTTGCACCCGGCTCTGAAGTTTCTATAGCCTGGAAATATGCAATTTATGATTCAAAAAATGAGGCAATAGCCCAATACATTGATAATATTCAAAACATTATTAATTCACCATATTCAAATAGCATATCTATTCGGGTGTTGTATTATATTGATTATAATAACATAAGAAAGGTTTTAAAAAATAAACAGTAGCATAATTAAGATGTATACCAGCTTAAAATAAATACCGGTGTTTTCACTATGTTATACCAGATTATTCTTCCAACCCGTTAGCAATCGGATTCATTTACTAATCGGTATTAAACCCTTATCAGAATAATTTAAGTGTAATTTTTATTTTCAGAAAATATTTATACATTTGCAAGCGAAAGCGAAGAGGGAATTTATTAGGGGACGGATGTCCCCTATTTTATTGCAAATAAGAATGATAAGTACACAAGAAATTGAAAATATTGTTAATGAGAAGATACAGGAAACTGAATTATTTCTCGTTGAATTACTTATTTCCGGCAATAATAATATTTCTATTGTTATTGACAGTAACACTGATGTTAAGATTGACGACTGCATTCAATTAAGTCGATTTATAGAAAATAAACTGGATAGAGAAACAGAAGACTTTGATTTAACAGTGACATCTTTTGGGCTCGACAGAGCATTTAAGATTGTTGCTCAATATAAAAAACACCTAGGACAAATAGTTGAAATTGTTTTACTTAACGGAAAGAAACTTGAAGGAGAACTTATAAATGCCGACAATGAAAGTTTTAGTGTAGTTATTGAAAAGAAAGTTAAAGTTGAAGGAAAAAAGAAGAAACAATTGATAAAAGAAGAATTGTTATTTAGATATGATGAAGTTAAATCAACTAAAGAAAAGATATCATTTAAATAAGTCAAATTTTTAATAATGGAAAACCTGAATTTAATAGACACTTTTTCTGAATTTAAAGAATTAAAAAATATCGACCGTGCCACAATGATGCGTGTTTTGGAAGATGTTTTCAGAGGACTCTTGCAGAAAATATACGAAACTGACGAAAATTTTGATGTAATTATTAATATTGATAAGGGTGACTTTGAGATATATAGAAATCGTGAAGTTGTAGAAGATGATGAGCTGGAAAACCCAAATCTTCAAATTACACTTTCCGAGGCACAAAAGGTTGACGAAGATTATGAAGTAGGTGAAGAATTTACAAACGAAGTAAAACTTGCCGATTTCGGAAGACGTGCGATATTATCTCTTCGCCAAAATCTTACAGCCCGCATACTTGAACTCGAAAAAGATAATGTTTATGCAAAATACAGTAAGCGTATAGGCGAAATTATTTATGGAGAGGTTTATCAGGTTTGGAAACGCGAAATACTGATTTTAGATGACGAAGGAAATGAGTTATTACTTCCTAAAAACGAACAAATACCAAATGATTATTTCCGAAAAGGAGATACAATCAGAGCAGTTGTTATAAAAGTTGAAATGAGAAATAATAATCTTTTTATTATCCTATCGAGAACATCACCGGTATTTTTAGAGCGATTATTTGAAAATGAAGTGCCTGAGATATTTGATGGTCTAATAACAATAAAAAAGATTGTACGCATGCCGGGTGAAAGAGCAAAAGTTGCTGTTGAATCATACGACGAGCGAATTGACCCTGTTGGTGCATGTGTAGGAATGAAAGGATCACGTATTCATGGCATTGTAAGAGAATTAAAAAATGAAAATATTGATGTGATTAATTTCACAACTAATACTCAATTATATATTCAAAGAGCATTAAATCCGGCAAAAGTAAGTTCAATTAAAATTGATGAAGAAAACAAAAAGGCTGATGTTTTTTTAAAGCCCGATCAGGTTTCACTTGCTATTGGTAAAGGTGGTTTAAATATTAAACTCGCAGGCCAGTTAACAGGTTACGAGATTGATGTTTACCGCGACATTGAAGTTGTAGACAACGAAGATGTTGACTTAGAAGAGTTTGGAGATGAGATTGAATCATGGGTTATAGATGAATTAAAAGCTATTGGTTGCGATACAGCCAAAAGTGTTCTTGAATTATCTGTTGAAGACCTTGTGAAGCGTACAGATCTTGAGGAAGAAACAATTAAAGATGTTATTGATATTTTGAAAGCTGAATTTGAATAATTTTTTATTCACAGCATTTTTCCTCATTTTTGAGAATTAATTGTGGGCAAATTTAAAATTCCATTTGGGAAACTAATTCCGAAGCCTTTAAGAGAGGTTGGAAAAAAAGTTTTTGGAGTATTTATTATTGATAAAATAGAGTATCTGAATAAGGATTATTCCGTATCAGAATTAAAAAACTCTAACTTTGAACAAAAGTTTATTATGGTTAGTAGCGGCAAAGGTACAAGATTAAGTAAGATCGCCAAGGAGTTTAACGTTGGCATTTCAACTATTGTTGATTTCTTACATAAAAAAGGGCTTGATATAGAATCAAAGCCAAATACAAAAGTGCCTGCTGAGTATTTAGATCTTATCGTAAAAGAATACAGATCTGATAGCGAGATAAAAAAAGAATCTGAAAAGCTAATTCGCAGCTCAGCTATTAAAAAGGAAACTATCACTATTGATGGACCGGAAAAGCCTGTAGAAGAAGCTGAGGAAGAAATCATTAAAGAGCCGGAAGCAGCAGCTAAAGAAGAGATTGAAGAAACTGTTGAAGAGGTAAAAATTAAGGAAACAAAGCCTAAGGAAGAAAAAGCTGCTGTAAAAGAAGAAAAAGCTGCTGAGAAACCTGATGCAGCTACTAAGAAGGAAGAGAGCGACAAAGTGGTTGAAAAAGAAGCTCAGGATAAACCAAAGACAAAGCCGAAAGCAAATAAGAAAGCTGAGCCTAAGATTGAGAAAAAGCTTGAGAAAGAAATAGTTGATGAAACACCGGTCAAAAAAGAAGAAGTAAAAGAGGATGAAGCTATCGCAGAAAAAGCTGTGAAAGAAGAAAGTGCTAAAGAAAAAGAGAAAACAAAAAAGCCTTCTAAAAAAACATCAAAAGAAAAAGAACCTGAGGAAGTTACATCTAAAGAATCTGAGGAAGATCTAAAAGTTATTGGAAAGATTGATCTTGATTCATTAAATCAAAAGACCAGACCATCAAAGAAAACAAAGAAAGAAAAAGAATTAGAACGCCAGAAGAAAACCGAAAAGAAAAGCGAAACAAAGAAAGATACAAAAGCAAAATCTAAATCAACCGGCGTAAATGTCGTAGAAAAAAAGCAAAAGAAAGAAAAACCTTCTGCTCATGTTGAAAAACCCAAGGAAGATACAGTAGTAAAAGAACAAGTTGATAAAGAAGAAAAATCAACTGAGACTGAATTGTTTAAATCTGAAAGAACAAAACTTACAGGACCTACTGTAGTAGGTAAAATTGATTTACCTGTTAAAGAAAAGAAATCTAAGAAATCTATAGCTTCCTCATCCGACCCTAGCAGAAGAAAAAAGAAACGGAAACGTATTAAAAATGAAAAAGTTGCTGTTAAGAAAGATAGAGAAAAAGGGACATCTACAAATAATGGAAGCGGTACAGACAAGAAATTAAGAAAATCTAGAGTTAAAAAGAGAGTTCTAAAAAAAGAAGTCTCTGAAGAAGATGTACAAAAACAAATTAAAGACACCCTTGCAAGGTTAACATCAAAGGGTAAATCTAAATCTTCAAAATACAGACGTACAAAACGTGAGGATATCAGACAAAAACAATTGGACGATATCGAAAAGGTAGAACAAGAAAAGAGTGTATTAAAAGTATCTGAGTTTGTTTCGGTAAATGAGCTTGCAACTATGATGAATGTTCATGTAAATGAAGTAATATCCGTTTGTATGAATTTAGGTTTACTTGTTTCTATAAACCAAAGACTTGATGCTGAGACCATGAGCCTTGTTGCTGATGAATTTGACTATCAGGTTGAATTTATGAGTGCCGATTTTGAAGATGTTTTGTCAACACATGAAGATAAACCTGAAGAACTTGTTCCACGATCACCAATTGTTACGGTTATGGGACATGTTGACCATGGTAAAACATCCTTGCTTGATTATATTCGTAAAGCAAATGTAATATCAGGTGAAGCCGGTGGCATCACTCAACATATAGGTGCTTACAGCGTTGAACTGAGCAGTGGAAAGAAAATTACATTTCTTGACACACCCGGTCACGAAGCATTTACAGCAATGCGTGCACGTGGTGCTAAAGTTACCGATGTAGCAATTATTGTTGTGGCTGCTGACGATAATGTTATGCCCCAAACAGTTGAAGCGATTAACCATGCTTCGGCTGCAGGCGTTCCAATTGTTTTTGCAATTAACAAGATAGATAAACCCGGTGCAAATCCTGATAAAATAAAAGAGGAACTTGCACAGATGAATTATATGGTAGAAGAATGGGGTGGTAAATATCAATCTCAGGATATATCTGCCAAAAAGGGAGAAAATATTGAAGAGCTTCTTGAGAAAGTAATGCTTGAAGCCGAAATGCTTGATCTTAAAGGAAATCCTAATAAACCTGCCATAGGTTCAGTAATTGAATCATCGCTAGATAAAGGTCGAGGATATGTTGCTACTTTCTTAGTTGAATCAGGAACACTTAAAGTTGGTGATATAATATTAGCAGGAAGCTACTCAGGTCACGTAAAGGCAATGTTTAACGAAAGAGGTGAAAAATTTAATAATGCAGGACCGTCAATGCCGGCTGTTGTGTTAGGATTAAACGGAGCTCCTCAAGCCGGAGATAAGTTCAATGTGATGGAAAGCGAAAGAGAAGCCAGAGATATTGCCAACAAGAGAGAACAACTTCTTAGAGAGCAAGACTTAAGAACACAAAAACATATTACTCTCGATGAAATTGGCCGTCGTTTGGCATTAGGAGATTTCCATGAAATAAATGTAATTGTTAAAGGTGATGTTGACGGCTCAATCGAGGCTTTATCTGATTCGCTTATTAAGCTTTCTACAGATTCAATTCAGATAAATGTAATTCATAAAGCAGTTGGTCAAATTTCCGAGAGTGATATTATGCTTGCTTCAGCTTCAGATGCTATTGTAATAGGATTCCAGGTTCGTCCTTCTTTGGGAGCTCGTCAGATAGCCGAGAAAGAACAAATTGACATACGTTTATACTCAATTATTTATGATGCTATAAATGAATTGAAAGATGCTATGGAAGGAATGTTATCCCCGGACACAAAAGAAGAAATAGTTGCTACTCTTGAAATTCGTGAAGTGTTTAAGATTACTAAAGTGGGTACTATTGCCGGTTGTATGGTTAAGCAAGGAAAAATAAAGAGGAATACAAAAGTACGTGTAATTCGCGAAGGTGTTGTTGTTTACACAGGTGAATTAGGTTCTCTGAAACGATTCAAAGATGATGTTAAAGAAGTGGCTACGGGGTATGAATGTGGATTGAATATTGCCAATTTTAACGATATCAAAGTTGGTGATATGATTGAGGGATATGATATTGTTGAAGTTAAACGCACATTATAATTAAGGCGGAATTGTATAAATAATTAGTTAAATAAATATCTAAATAAAATTTGATAGAATAAAAACTTATTATATTTTTGCAGTCCCTAAAAAGAAAACTATTATTTATTGATATTATAAAAAGACGGTAAAATGAAAAGAACATTTCAACCTTCAAAAAGAAAGCGTAAAAACAAACATGGCTTTAGAGAAAGAATGGCTTCTGTAAGTGGACGTAAAGTTATCAAAGCCAGAAGAAGTAAAGGAAGAGCAAAGTTAAGTGTTTCTGACGAACAGCGTCATAAGCGTTAAACACTATTCTTAATAATATAGATTTAGGTAAAGGTTTTTTGAGCCTTTACCTTTTTTTGTTTACATAAAAAAAGCTGACCATTCGGGTCAGCTTTTTCTTTAGCATATGTCCGCTTAGAAATTTATCTTACTATTTGAAGTTGTTTTGTAATAGCACCATCTTCTGTTCTTAGCTTGTAAATATAATTACCACTGTTAAACAGTGATAAATCAATATCAATTGAATAACTGTCAGCTTCCAGATATTTTCCAATCACATGCATTACTAATTTACCATTCACATCATAAATATCCAGATTTGTGTATCCTGCATTTTGTAAACTAAAGCTAATATTAGTATAGTTTTTACAAGGATTTGGTGAATTCTGATATAGCATATCTTCCAATAATACATCCAGTTTACTTACTACACTTATTCCGTCTTTAATGTAATAATCACTACCTTCAAGCATTGCTTCAATAGAAAATGATATTTCTTTATTCGTTGACTGATTCCACAATCTAATCTCAAAATTTTCATTCTCTTCTAAGCCAGTTGAATTATCTTTATCCAAATCATCCTTACCCCAAATTGCAATTGCAGCATTTTTATTACTGTAAACAGTAGACCCAACAATCTGTCCATTTGTATTAAAGATACCTATTTCGTCACCTATATTTATTTCAGTTGGCCATGACTTATCAAGAATCAACAAAGTCATATTGTTGCCTGTATTGGTAGCTTTTGAAAAATGTTCTAACTCATAATTAGACACATAGGATGTTTTGGCAAACGGACTATTTGCCGGATAAGTATATGTAACTGCATTCAACATTCTAATTTGGTAACCTTCGCCGGGAACCAAGTTGCCAATATCATTAATTCCCCAGAATGGCCAGTAAACATTTCCCTGAGAATTTTTTACAATTACAATATCATTTACAATAGAGCTCAGTAAGCTTACAGCATCAGCAGCACTTTGCCTCAAATAACCAAAGATACTCCATCCGGCAGGAATATCAAAAGGCGTTGATTCAGGAACAACTGCTTGCCCTTGAATATCGAGAACATCATTAAGGCTTAACTTTATTTGATAACCCTCGCCAATAGTAATATTACCAATCATGTTTACACCGAATGCAGGCCAATAAACCTGACCTCCACCATCTTTTACTATTAGTACATTTGACAAGATAGGGTCAAATATATCTTCGCATGTAGAGCTTATCGGGTCAATATATGTTGAAAAAATAGACCATCCGCTGACAATGCTAACACTCTGTGTTTCCAGTATAATTCCTTCAAGTGATAATAAACTACTAATACCATTTGAAACATATGTATCGGAATTAGGAAAACCACTTGTTTGGTATGTTGCAAAAGCATAATATTCTACGGCTGTTGATGAATCCCATATTTTCCATGTAAATGCCTCTCCCGCAGCAAAACCATCTTTTTCAGTAGTAAGTGTGTTGTCTCCCCATGCAGCCATTGAAGTTGTTGTACCTTGCCATTGTAAATATCCACCGCAAGCTAATGTTCCCAAAGAGTCGTAGAAAACACCGATATAGTCTCCAATCTCAATGGGCACTCCGGATAGAGTAATAGCTGTAAACTCAGGAATTAAAATCTGATGATTATCTCCGGTATTTGTATAAGACCAATTAGGAGGTGTTATTAAGGGTAAAACTTCAAAGCCGTTATTCTGTGTAATTACCCCATCAATAGGATTTTCAACTTTAACATCGTACATACCTGTAGGTGCATTTAATGGGATATTTAAATCAAAAGTCATTTCTGTTAACGAAGTAACTAAGATGTTTTCACCGTACATTATGGTTTGGCTTGCCTGCTCAAACCAAACAGTTTGGCTTCCTTGCGAAAAATTTGTCTGTTGGCCACTAAGGCTAACATTTAAACTTTGATCCTGATAGCCCTCATTAGGGGTAAGAGAAACAATAGCAGCCATTGGATTCATAACACCTTTTACAACAACATCATCTATCATCCATGCATAACCATTACTACCTGTGTATTTAAACTTTAACAACAAACTTTTACTACCCGAAACAATTGATGAAACATCCACAAAAATCCTGTTTATTGCTGTTTCGTTTATATTTAATGCTGTATTTACCTCAATGTCAATCCAGTTTTTTCCATCGTTACTAACACAAATAAATGTTTTATCAAATGAAAAACGCTTATATTTCTGCACAAAACTTACGAAAACACTTTTATAGTTTTCTATATCGATATAGCTACTGGTAATAATATCCGCTTTTGCAGTATTATCGGCATTATCAGCATCAAAAAGGGCAAATTCATTTTCCGGAAAGTCTGTTTTCAAATATCCCATCGACTTTGAATACACCCCTTCAGGTGCTTTATTTGTTATCTGCCATGTGGCAGCCGATGTTTGTAACTTAACCCAATCACCTGTATTTGAAAAATCACTATTCCAAATAGTGTTCGTGTAATTATAACAATAAACCCCATTAGAGCTTATATTTTCATTTTTGTAAATAATAATATCTTCCGAAATAGTTTTGGTTTCCGAGAATGCAGATACTCCAAAAAATAAGATAACAATAATGTAAAATAGTTTTTTCATAAGGCTTGTTTTTAATACGTGCATAAATATAATTTACAAATATACTTAATGGATAGATAAATTGCAAAACATACATAAACTTGCAACTACCTTATAACTAACAATCAAAATATTATAAGGTTCTATTCTATAAGGACATTTTAAAACAACAAAATCAATTGTTTCTAAAAATAACGCTTACCCTCCACTCACAAGATGCAAAACAGTAACATTGTCGCCATCTTTTATAATAGTGCTATCTCGAAACTCCTTTTTCACCAATCTATCGTTAAGTTTTGTCACCAACATTTTAAATGTAAAGTTTTTGATATTCAATAATTCTTCAAATGTCATTTCTTCTTCATCGAAGTATTCATCTCTGTTATTTAATATAATTTTCATTCTAACTATTGCTATATATTAATCGTTTAGTAAAATTTCCAGCGCCTGATTAGCCTGCATCATCGATACAATTCCAACCCTGGGTGCCAAGGGAGGATTATCATCAGACACTTCGCTAAGCTGGTCACCACATATATACAAATTGCCACTTCTGACAGTTTTAATCAAATTATTATTTCCGTATCCGGCCATTCCTGAACCTACTATAAGGGGAATATCAGGAAGTTTATCCAACACCGTATTTATCAGCATATCTTTCATCTCTTGCAAGTCAAAAGCCTCAATAATAACATCACAGTCTTTAAAAATATCTGTAATATGATGAGATTCCAGCTTAATTGAAAATGATCTAACCTTAACATTTGAATCAACCAATTTTATATTTTCTTTTAGAGCCAGGACTTTCATTTTCCCAATTTGCTCATAAAAATAATACTGCCTGTTTAAATTGCTCATGTCAATAGTATCGAAGTCTGCAATTACTAAATTACCAATGCCGCTTCGGGCAAGTGCCATTGCCGAATTAGACCCAAGACCACCTGCACCTGCAATTCCAACGGTTTTTGTTTTAAGACGTTTTCTTATTTCCAAATAATTCATAAAACATTTAAGTTTATTATCTATCAGAACACAATAACTGTATATTTTGTTGAGATTAAGCAAAAAATTATCAATTAATAGAACAAGATTTATTCTAAATAATAAGCCTTTTCGTCCTATCTTTTAGATTACAATTGATTCTCAATATCATAAACGACTCGCAAATTGTTGCATATTGATTTAAATCATAGGTAAATAGTTTATTTTGTTAACATAAAAGAATTAAATTTGTCAAATTAAATTTGAAACTTTTAAAATCTGAAAATATGCAAATTGAAGAAATGAAAAAAGCTCATAAGCTCATTAAAGAATGGAGTTATGAATTTACACCCCTCAATAAGGGATATGTTGATAAGTCGCTTTATATTAATTTAAGTGATAATACAATTAAGGAAAAAAATATTCCTGCCGAAATGAAAGAAAAGTTCATTGGCGGAAAGGGATACGGTTTAAAATATTTGTGGGATGCAACAAAACCTGATACAAAATGGGATGACCCCGAAAATGAGATTAATATTTTTTCCGGTCCTATTGGTGGAATAACACAATATTCGGGTACAGGTAAATCATTAGTTGTGTCAATATCTCCACAAACAGATATTGCAATTGATAGTAATGTAGGTGGTTATTTTGGCCCATTCTTAAAATTTGCAGGTTTTGATGGTATTGAGCTACAAGGGAAAGCAGCTAATGACAATACAATTATTTTCTTTGATGGTGTAAATCACAAAGTTGAAATATTTGAAGCACCAGAAGAAGCTTTAGACAGCCATCTTCTTGCAGAGCAATTAACAGAGATGTTTGCTGACGATGATCGTGACCGTAAGAATATTTCCGTTGTTTCAGCCGGTTCTGCTGCCGATAACTCTTTAATTGGAATGTTGAATTTCAGCTTCTTTGACCCAAAAAGGAAGAAAGCCCGATTGAAGCAGGCCGGACGTGGTGGGATTGGTACAATTTTCAGAAATAAAAACCTAAAAGCTCTTGTGGTTAAAATACCCGGTGTAAAAGGAAATCTGAACAATGTTGTTGATCTAAAAGCTATCATGGAAAGAGGAAAGCGATTTAATCGCGAGATGAGAGAGCTTGACGATTCACAAGCAGAAATGAGAAGCAAAGGTACTGCCCACCTTACTAACATAATGAACGACTATGATTTACTTCCTGTAAATAATTTTATATATGGTAATTCAAAAGATGCAGAGAAAATTCATTCGGAAGTTTACAAAAAAAGATTCACTCAAGGTGTTCCTGATGGTTGCTGGATAGGTTGCAATATGTCATGCACCAAGGGTGTTGATAATTATTTAGTTCGTACCGGACCATACGCCGGACAAACAGTATTGGTTGATGGACCCGAGTATGAAAGTGCGTCTTCATTAGGTCCAATCCAAGGTATATTTAATCCTGACTTTACTATCGAATCAAATTTCTATTGCGACACTTATGGTATTTGTACAATCTCATGGGGAACAATAATGGGATTTTTAATGGAGTGTTATGAGAATGGTATTCTCAACGAAGAGCGTACAGGCGGACTTAAATTAAATTTTGGAAATGCAGACGCTTCAATGGAACTTTTACATTTAGTTGCCAAAGGCGAAGGATTTGGTAAAATTGCCGGACTAGGTGTTAGAAAGTTAAAAGAATATTTTGCCGAGAAAGGATGGGGTGATGCTGCTTTCATGCAAGATATTGGAATGGAAAACAAAGGTTTGGAATATTCACAATATGTTTCTAAAGAATCTCTTGCCCAGCAAGGTGGATATGCTATGACAAATAAAGGACCTCAGCATGATGAGGCTTGGCTTATCTTTATGGATATGGTGAATAACCAAATACCTACATTCGACGATAAAGCTGAAGCCTTACATTATTTCCCAATGTTTAGGACATGGTTCGGTTTGCAAGGTCTTTGTAAATTACCATGGAATGACGTTGAACCTGAGAATAATGGCGAAACTGATGAACCTGCTAAAGTGCCGGAGCATGTTGATAATTATGTGACTATTTATAAAGCTGTAACAGGTAATGAATTCGATAAACACGAAATGATTCGCCAGTCAGAGAGAGTTTATAATTTCCAACGTATTTTCAGTATTCGAAGAGGATATGGTTTACGTAAACATGATGCTCAGCCATATCGTGCAGCAGGACCTGTGACAGCTGAGGAATACGAATCAAGAAAAGATCGTTACGACAAGCAGATGAAAGAATTAATTGGCATTGACCCTACGGGAAAATCTACCGAAGAAAAACTTGCCATCACACGTAAATATCGCGAAGACAGATATGAGAAATTGCTTGATGCTGTATATGAGCGTCGTGGTTGGACAAAAAATGGTGTACCGAAAATTGAACACTTAAAAGATCTTGGGATGGATCTACCGGAAGTGCTTGATGTGGTTAGACCACTACAATAACAATAAAAAAAAAGGCTGTAATTTTCGCAGCCTTTTTTTTATACTGCTTATTATATCAATACTTGGAAAATCCGGATAAATACCGAAAGATAATTGAAGAGCTTTAATAAACATAAATTAATGCTCATCCGATAGCCATAGCAATCATTTACTAATCGGTATTACACATAATCCGAATGGTGTTCTGAATTAACAAGCTCCCTATATTTCAAGACAACTTTCTTAAAATCTTCCCATGCATCACGTTTTAGTTTTGGATTACGGAGCAATGCTGAAGGGTGGAATGTTGGCATAACATAATATCCCTGCCAATTCATCCATGTGCCACGCACTTTTGTTATGCGGGCATTAGGGTCAATCAGTCCTTGAAGAGCTGTAGCTCCCAGTAGAATAATAATCTTTGGCTTAATTAACTCAAGTTGCTTGTATAGGTATGGTATACAGCTTTCGCGTTCTTCGGGCAATGGTGTTCTGTTATTCGGAGGTCGGCATTTCACGATATTACCAATAAAAACATGCTCTTCTCGTGAAAAGCCACATACAGAAAGTATTTTATCAAGTAGTTGTCCCGACTTACCTACAAATGGTCTGCCTTGTTGATCTTCGTAATATCCGGGCCCTTCGCCAATACACATTATTTCAGCATTTGAATTTCCTTCGCCAAAGACCACTTTATTTCTGGTTTCGCTCAGCTTACATTTTTTACACTGTAGAATCTCTTGTTTCAGTATGTTAAAGTCTTCATTCATTTTTCATATCTGTAAAAACAAAACTATTCATTAGCTTTTAAAAGTTGTAAGAAGAATTCATCTTTCCAAGACTTACCGCTTTTAATCCATTCTTTTTTATTCCCTGACATTTCAAAACCATGTTTTGTAAAAAGCTGAAGACTTTTTTTGTTATCTGCTGTAATATTGCAATACAGCTGATGCAATCCAAGGGTATTAAAGCAATAGCTGATAATTAATTCAATAGATAATGATGCAATTCCTCTTTGCCTGAATTTTTCGTCAATTAATATTCCCAAACCCGCTCTTTGATGAAAAGGGTCGAAATCAAAAATATCGATTGCTCCTGCCGGTATTTGGCTACCGTCACTTTTATAATCAATCATAAGGCGTAACTGCCTGGTTTGATATATATCTAAATGCGAGTGTTTAATATATTCCTCAAGAAGGTGTTTTGAGAATGGAGCAATTGTATTGCTAAGCTCCCACATACTTTGGTCGTTTTCCCATTTAAATAAGATATCGACATCTGTTGGCTCAAGAGCCCTGAGTTTAATATTGTTATTTTCAAGAGTAATCATAAAAAAAGCATCCCAATAATATAGAGTGCTAAATTATGAAAAATAAATGATTATCAATAAGCAGCAATCATCAGAGCAAATTACACATAATTCGTAAACAGTCTTTCGTATACTGCTTTCAGTCAGAAACGGCCATTTTTATATAGTTAATATTATACAGTCCTATCCTTATTCCATTTCTCAAGATAATCACCAATTCTTCGTAAAAACATGCCACCCAATGCACCGTCAACAACTCTATGGTCATATGAAAGAGATAAAATCATTATTTGTCGTATAGCAATGAAGTCGCCCTGCGGAGTTTCAACAACAGCAGGCTTCTTTTTAATTGAACCTACGCCTAGAATTGCTACTTCGGGCTGGTTTATTATGGGTGTACCTGTGATATTATCAAATGAGCCAAAATTAGTAATTGTAAAAGTCCCCCCCTGAATTTCATCAGGTAGTAATTTTCCTTTTCTAGCTCTATCAGCCAAATCATTTACAGATTTTGCCAAACCAATAAGATTTATTCTATCTGCATTTTTTATTACCGGAACAATAAGGTTACCATCGGGTAAAGCCGCAGCCATTCCAATATTTATATTCTTTTTTCTGATAATCTTATCACCATCGACTGAGACGTTAACCATAGGAAAATCACGCAAAGCCTTGGCTGTTGCTTCAATAAAAAGTGGAGTAAATGTTAGTTTCTCATTCTCTCTTTTAAGAAAAATATCTTTGTTTTTATTACGCCAATTAACAAGCTCAGTAATATCAATCTCTACAAAAGAAGTTACATGAGGCGATGTTTGAACCGATGCAAGCATATGCTCTGCAATTAATTTACGCATACGTCCCATTTCAATTATTTCAACATCTTTATCCTCCGACTGTACACTTTTTACAGCAGGTATTGCATTTGACTTTACTATTTGTTCAGTACTTGCAACCGCATCATCAACTTCTTTTTTAACAATAACTCCAAGCTCTCCAGACTCCCGTTTTCTTAGGTAATCCAGTATATCATCTTTGCTTATTCGTCCATTTCTACCACTTCCGCTAATAGACTCAAGTTCCTCAGGCTTAATGTTTTCTTTTATAGCAATATTCCTGACAAGAGGAGACAGAAATTTACCCGAAGCTGTATGACTGCCAACTGAATTAGGTGAGTTTTCACTCATACTATCATCAACAATATCCAATTGTAGTGAATCTGTTGCAACAGTCGAGAACTCAACATTAGTAATTTCAACTTCTTTGGCAGTATCATTATTTTCCTCATCCTCAGTTGTAATAATTGCCAAAGTGTCGCCAATTTTAGGGGTATCACCTTCTTCAAAAAATATTTCGCTAACAACACCGGTAACAGGTGAAGGCACTTCAGAATCAACTTTATCGGTTGCAACTTCTAACAAAGAATCATCTTCTTCAATAACATCGCCTTTTTCTTTAAGCCATTTTGTAATTGTTGCTTCAATTATTCCTTCGCCCATTGCCGGAAGGTAAACTTCTATTTTAGCCATAATCTATCTCTTTATATCTTTATCAGTACAATCAAGTTCTTATCTTGTCAAACAATTCATTTTATTAAGTGTTCACTAAAAGAAAGTGTAAATATATTATACATTTAAAGCCTCTAAACAAATTCTACATTTGTGGAGGAACATTTATTCCTAAAAGCTTCATTGCTGCTTTTATCGTATTTGCAGTAAATACCGAAAGTAATAATCGCAAATCTCTTTTATCTCTATTTTCTTCTCTCAGAATAGGAAAATCATGGTAAAACTGATTGTACTCACGTGATAAATCATAAACATAATTTGCTATTTGTGCAGGACTCAAATTTACACCTGCATCTTTAACTACGGCAGGAAAAGAATAAATTAATTTAAGCAACTGATGTTCCTTGCCCTCAATACTTGCCTCCATACTTAATTGCTGAGGAAATTCAATTCCCCTGTTTTTAGATTTCTTTAACACCGACTGAATTCGTGCATAAGTATACTGTATAAACGGACCTGTGTTACCGTTAAAATCAATTGACTCTTCCGGCACAAAAGTCATGTTTTTTTTAGGGTCAACTTTAAGAATAAAGTACTTTAAAGCCCCCAATGAAATTGTATGCAGAATTTCTTCTATCTCCTTTTTAGAAAAATCATCTAATCGACCTTGCTCTTTAGAAATCTCTCTGGCGGTTTTTAACATCTCATCAATCAAGTCGTCAGCATCAACAACAGTTCCTTCACGCGATTTCATTTTGCCCGATGGCAGCTCAACCATTCCGTAAGACAAGTGATAAATTGCATCTGCCCAATTGAAGCCTAACCGTTTCAGTACAATTTTTAATACTTGAAAGTGATAATTCTGCTCATTTCCTACAACGTAAATATGTTTATCAATATCAAACTCTTCAAAACGTTGATGAGCAGTTCCAATATCTTGAGTCATATACACGGAAGTACCGTCAGAGCGTAAAAGTATTTTTTCATCAAGACCCTCATTTGTTAAATCAGCCCAAACGGAATTGTCTTCTTTTTTTACCAATTGTCCTTTCTC
>JANTGP010000045.1 GCA_024762835.1 Bacteroidota bacterium | reverse complement strand
TACTAAAATCAGTAAAAGACTTTATGAATTACTAATTTGCTGATACCTTTATTATTACGAATCGTGAAAATTTCCTTTTCCGGTATTGCGAAGTAATATTGAGTAAATAAACAGTACAACCACAGCTGCAACAAAAACGATAAACAAGGTTTGCATTATTTTCCACATAACATCTTCGAGGTCAATTAAACCCCAAACCGAAAATATTGCAATTAGAGTTGAAACAATAACAACAAAAATTAAAATATAAGAGGCAATCTTTTTTACTGAATTTTCCATAATTAGCTTTTTATTATTTCACGTAAGATTAATGATAATTCATAAATGGACTTACAAACGTACTTATTCTCTTTATTCGAGATATGCCATTCTGTTTTTTTATCCATATCAATTACTTCAACGATGATTTTAGTGTTTTTGTTACATTCGGTAGTAAACCTTAAACGCTCCATCGCCTTTTTTGTCCATTCATAAGAAATTCCCCTGCCTCTAATGCAAATATCCTTATCTGCATTAACCGGAGATTTAAACTCGCCGGTTTTAACATTAAAACTTAAATTTCTGTTTGCAAAAATATTACTGAATGTATTATTAAGAATAAGGTCTTCAGGTGAACCTTCATATATTTTATTATTATTGATAAGCCATATTTTATCAACCTCTTTAATGGCAATGTTTAAATCGTGAATAGAGAAAATAATTGTTTTATTCTCTGTTCTAGTAAGCTCAAATAATAGATTAACGATATTATATTTATTTGGAAGGTCTAAAAAAGCAGTTGGCTCATCAAGTATTATTAAGTCGGTATCCTGCGAAAGACTGCGGGCTATCATTACACGCTGTTTTTCTCCATCGCTCAAGTTGTTGAAAAAGCGATTCTTATAATTCTCAAGTCCTGTTTTTTTTATAGATTTGTTTATTACGTTTTTATCATTCTCTTTTAATTTTCCCTGCCAGTTTGTATATGAAAAACGACCAAGCGAAATAAGATCAATCACTTTTAGATTATTCACATTTGTCAATTCTGTTGACACAAAACTAATATTTTGTGCAAGTTCGGTTCTCGTCCATAAATCAAGTTTTTTGCCTTTTAATAAGATATTTCCCGATAAGGTATCTTGCAATTTTGCAATTGAACGTAAAAGTGTACTCTTTCCCGTACCGTTTGACCCTACAACTGCAATTAATTCACCTTTGCCCGCTTTTTGATTAATATTAGATAAAACAGGCT
This sequence comes from Bacteroidota bacterium, assembly GCA_024762835.1. Lineage (GTDB taxonomy): Bacteria > Bacteroidota > Bacteroidia > Bacteroidales > M50B96 > JANTGP01. The sequence goes on along the minus strand of JANTGP010000045.1, from coordinate 16,946 downwards.
TTGCTTTATTGTATCCAATACTTACATTATCAAGGGAAATTATATATTTATTATCTTTATTCATTAAGCAAATCTAATTTTTAGTGTCGAAACTTTTTTGCAAGCAACCATTACATTAAAGACGACAATTTTTGATTTTTAATTATTAACCATATTACTATTGGAATTCCCAATAGTGCTGTTACAGCATTTATTGGTAATGTGTTTTGCGAGCCGGGTAACTGAGATATTATATCTCCTATTAACATCAGTAATGCACCAAGTAATAGTGTTCCCCAAAGTAAGATATTATGATTGGCTGTACGGAAAACCATACGTGCAATATGAGGAACGGCAATTCCTACGAAACCTATTGGTCCACAAAATGCAGTAACACTTCCTGCCAGCATGCTGGTACTTATAAAGATTACAAATCGTGCAAGTTTAACATTTAATCCCATGCTTGCAGCATAGCTCTCGCCCAATAGTAATACGTTTAAGATTTTTCCTGATAAGAGTGAAATAATCAGACCAATAATGATGCCTGGTGTCAACACTAATAATTGCGATTTAGTAACACCACCCAAGCTTCCCATTGTCCAAACAATAAATGTTTTTAACATTGACTCGTCGCTGAAATACTGTAGAATACTAACAAATGCAGCAATTGCACTACCAAGTAGAATTCCAAGAATAAGTATTGTCATTATATCGCGTACCCTAAGTGAAATAATAAATATCAGGAACAATACTAACGCCGAACCAATCCATGCAGCTGAAACAATTGCCCAGTTTCCCATAAAACTAATTCCTGTAAAGACAATAACAGAAGAGAAGCCCATAACAAGAATTGCAACCCCAAGACTTGCACCTGCACTTATACCCAAAACATAAGGACCTGCCAAAGGGTTTCTGAAGATTGTCTGCATCTGTAAACCGGCAACGGCTAAGGCTGAACCGGTTAACAAAGCGGTAAACAATTTTGGCAGACGAAACTCGTAAAGAATATTTACCCATGATGCTTTTTCGGACTCAGCTGACAATAAAATAGAGAAAACATCGCGTAAAGGAATTTTAACCGAACCAAAATATAAATCCAGAAATGAAAATAATAGCACCAATACAATAAGAAGGGTGAATAAATAAAAATACCGAGTATAAACTTTAACCTTCATTTGTTAAAAATTATCATTAATTAGCTCCGGAACCAAAACTCCTAAACCTTTATTTATGGTCTCAAAAACAAAAGGTGAATTACCACATCTTTCACCATCAACCTCAAGACTAATGTCAGGTATCGATTTTATTATCACTTTATTAGCTTTAAATGTGTCAACTTTGGGATGAGTAACAATTGTTCCGTTATAAAGTTTCTTAATGTTTTTCAGCACTTCAATTTTACTCATTTTTTTTATAATAGTAAGATCAAATAAACCATCATTAGGGATGGCATCCGGCAACTGCATCATGCCACCGCCATTATACCGTCCAATTCCTAAGCTAATGCTAAAAACCAATTCGGAATATTTAGATTTTTCAAATTCAATTGTAATATTAGTCGATTTATAATTAAACAAGCTGACGAATAATGTGTAAAGATAAACCAAAGCAGAACCTTTGCCCATCTCCTTTTTTTCATTGGTGCGGTTTGCCACAAATGCATCAAAACCACAACCGGCAACATTTAAAAAATAGCGACTCTCTAAATTGCCATTTTTCATGTAAGATACTTTCCCAATATCCTGATGAAAGATATTTTGATTTGAAATAATTTTTACGGCAGCAGCCAGATTATTTGGAATATTATATGTTCTGCACCAATCATTTCCTGTCCCAACCGGAATATTCCCTAACACAAATTTATTAGGAGGAACGGAATCTTGTGAAAAAATGCCATTCACAACTTCATTCAATGTGCCATCACCGCCAACAACTATAAACCTGCGTTGCCCCTCATTTATTTTGTCTATACAAGTCTCGCGGGCATGATTTACAGCTTTTGTAAACATACTTTTAAAGGCAAGTCCTTGATTGCTTAGCATTTCCTTTATAGCCGGCCAATCTGCTTTCCCTCTGCCGTTTCCTGCATTTGGGTTTATTATAACAAAATACTCATTATTCATTTCATGTTATTTTGATTATTCCTCTTCAGAAATTTCTCTTATCCGTAATACAATGTTAAAGAAAATATTCACCCGAATAAGTACCAATCTTTCATCACGCAAAATAATAAATAAAGGTGGCTTCTGAAAACTCCCTTTTTTATCCCTTGATTATACACTGAATTATTATTTGTTATGGCTAGATTGTTGAAATATATGAGATGTCATTACCTGTAAACATAGTTTCCTTTTAGCTATTTATGAACAATTAAGAATACAGTGGTATTCTTTTATTATGATAGAATTTATTCCTGCATAATTAATAGAAACTAAGTCTGGCTGAATGTATGCCTTGTTATTTCAAAAGAAGGCGGAACTTATATTTCTTGTAATAGAGATGGATAAGAAGATGGAGGAACAGATGAAACTGATAGAAATATTAGAATCTATAAAATCAACCGGTAAATGTAAGTTTTTACTATTTTTGCCCAAACTAAAAAACAACATAGAATGAAAGCTTATTTATTTCCAGGACAAGGAGCCCAGTTTGTAGGAATGGGCAAAGATTTATATGATAATTATCCTATTGCAAAAGAGATGTTTGAGAAAGCAAACGATATATTAGGTTTCCGCATTACCGATCTGATGTTCTCAGGCACAGACGAAGACCTTAGACAAACTAAAGTTACACAACCTGCAATTTTCCTTCATTCGGTGATTCTTGCAAAAATACTTGGTGAAGATTTTAAACCGGAAATGGTTGCCGGTCATTCTCTTGGTGAGTTTAGTGCTTTGGTTGCAAATAAAACCTTAACATTTGAAGATGCTCTTGTGCTTGTTTCCAAACGTGCAATGGCTATGCAAAAAGCCTGTGAAATTGAGCCTTCAACAATGGCTGCTATTCTTAAAGTTGACGACGAGATTGTTGAAAAAGTTTGTAGCGAGATTGACGAAGTAGTTGTTCCGGCTAATTTCAACAGCCCGGGACAAATAGTAATTTCCGGTTCGTTTAAAGGAATCGAACTTGCAATTGCCAAGCTGGCAGAGATGGGTCATAAAAGAGCAATTCCTTTAAAAGTTGGTGGTGCTTTTCATTCGCCAATGATGAATCCTGCTAAAATTGAATTAGCTGAAGCAATAAATTCTACTAAATTTTCAACTCCTGTTTGCCCTGTTTATCAAAACGTAAGCAGTAAGCCATCAACATCACCTGATGTGATTAAAGAAAACCTTATTGCTCAATTAACAGCACCGGTACGCTGGACACAAACAGTAAAAAATATGATTGCTGATGGAGCTACCTCATTTACCGAAGTCGGACCCGGTAAAGTATTGCAAGGTCTTGTTAAAAAAGTAAATCGCCAAATGGAAACAAAGAGTGCTGAAGTTGATTAGTAAGCTTATAAGAGATAATAATGAACGATTATGTTGAATATTCCATAAAGGCTTTTGCGTCTTTCTTTTCTCTTATCAATCCTCTGGGAATAATGCCGGTGTTTATGTCAATGACCGGCTCTTTGTCTGGTAAGCAAAGAAGAAATGTTGCATTTAAAGCTTCGCTAACTGCGTTTATTACGCTATTGCTATTTGCTTTTGCCGGGCAATTAGTATTTAATTTCTTTTCTATTTCGGTAGATAGTTTTAGAATTGTAGGTGGAATAATTTTCTTTATGATGGGTTATGAAATGCTTCAGGCACGTATTTCAAAAGTAAAATTAGTTCCTGAGGAAGAGGCATCATATATAACAGATATTTCGATTACACCATTAGCTATTCCAATGATATGTGGCCCCGGAGCAATAACTAATGCAATTGTTTTTTGGGAAGATGCAGAGAACTTTCAACATAAGATTATTTTGATAGCAGTAATATTAGTAATAATATTTATCACATGGCTTGTATTAGTAAGTGCAACAAAAATTATGAATGTTCTTGGCGAGACAGGAAACAAGATTTTAATGAGATTGATGGGACTTATAGTTATGGTAATTGCAGTTGAGTTTTTCTTTGCAGGATTACGACCTATCTTACAAAATATTATTAGACCGTAAATGGCAGAGAAAGAAATTTAAACAATTATCTTAAAAAAGAAGAGCAACTAAATTAATTTAGTTGCTCTTCTTTTTTAATTGTTCTTGCAAAGTATTTTATACTTCCCATGTTTGTCCACTCATTAACAAATCATCCATGTTTTTAATTGATGATTTTTCCTGAACGGCTTCAATCTGCTTTTCAACTTTATAGTCATATGGCAAGTCTTCTACTGCCCTAATAACTCCAAAAGCAACAGGCATAGGCAATGACATATTTATCAGCATCATATGGATAAAAGGACTTTGAGTTTTGGCATCATGAACAAGAATATCTTTCTCGGTAATTCCATTTTCTCCGATAGTTACCGATTTTAATTCCATATTATCAAGGATAATACCTTTATCTTTATTCTTGCCATAAATCATTGGTTCGCCATGGCGAAGATAAAGTTGTCTTTCGTCTTTGAACTCTCTGTTTGTTATTTCGGCATGTGTTTTATCATTAAAAATAACACAATTCTGAAGTATCTCAACTACTGAAGTTCCCTTAAATTTGGCAGCTTCGACAAAAGTTGCAGTGGCATGCTTAATATTATTATCAAGCGTACGGGCAAAGAATTTACCTTGAGCTCCTAATACTAATTCGCCGGGATGAAATGGATGTTCAACAGTACCAAAAGGAGATGATTTTGTAATAGCACCCTCTTTTGTAGTTGGCGAATACTGACCTTTTGTAAGACCGTAAATCTCATTATTGAAAAGAAGCAGGTTGAGGTCAACATTTCTCCTAATCTCATGAATAAAATGGTTCCCACCAATTGCTAAGGCATCACCATCACCTGTAATTTGCCATACATTTAGCTCAGGATTAGCAACTTTAACACCTGATGCAATTGCACCCGATCGGCCATGAATACTATGGAAGGCATAAGTCTCCATATAATAAGGGAAACGAGATGAGCAACCTATTCCTGATATCACTGCATATTTTTCACGAGGTATAGCTAATTCTGCCATAGCTCTTTGTACAGCACTTAAAATTGCATGGTCACCACAACCCGGGCACCAGCGAACTTCCTGATCACTTTTAAAATCTTTGGCTGTTAATTTTAATTGTGCTACTTCCATGATTAAGCCTCCAATATTTTATCTATTTTTTCTGTAAGTTCTTTAACTGTAAATGGCAATCCCTGAATCTTATTTATTTGTAAATATTTAAAATCAGGTTGCTTCATTCTTAAATAATTGGCAAACTGCCCTAAGTTAATCTCACAAACAACAATCTTTTTAAATTTACTAAAAACATCTGCTGTGTTCTTTGGTAATGGATTGATGTAATTAAAATGAGCAAGACTAACTGATTTTCCTTGATTTCTTAATTTCTCAACAGCTGAGGTAAGGTGTCCGTATGTTCCACCCCATCCAACTACTAACAAATCACCTTTATCTTCACCTTCAAGTGATAACTCAGGAATAAAGTCTTCAATTTTTTTGATTTTATCTTCACGTATATGACTCATCAATTCGTGATTCTCAGGGATATATGATACTGTTCCGGTAATGTTCATTTTCTCTAAACCACCAATTCTATGTTCGTCACCTGCAACACCCGGAATAGCCCATTCTCTAACCAAAGTGTCTTCGTCACGTGCATAAGCCTGATATTCTGAGTCTGATACTTTTCTGACTTTTGTTTTGATATCAGGCATTTCCGACATTTTAGGTATTCGCCAAGGTTCTGAACCATTTGCAAGGAATCCGTCAGTTAACAAAATAACAGGGGTCATATGCTCAAGGGCTATTTTTCCGGCTTCAAAAGCATAGTTAAAACAATCGGACGGTGTACTTGCTGCAATAACGCATAATGGACTTTCGCCGTTTCTGCCATACACAGCCTGAAGTAAGTCTGATTGTTCGGTCTTTGTTGGTAAACCGGTCGAAGGACCGCCACGCTGAACATCAACAATTACAAGAGGAAGCTCGGTAATAACTGCAAGTCCTGCTGCTTCTGTCTTTAGTGCCAGACCGGGACCGGATGTTGATGTAGCTGCCAAAGAACCGGCAAAGCTGGCACCTATTGAAGTACAAATACCGGCTATCTCATCTTCAGCCTGAAATACTTTCACGCCAAGATCTTTACGCTTTGCGAGCTCGTGCAAAATGTCTGTTGCAGGAGTAATCGGATAGGAGCCAAGAAATAATTGTAATCCTGCTTTCTCGGCAGCAGCTATCAAGCCCCATGCTGTAGCAGTATTTCCATTTATCGAGCGATAAGCTCCTTTCTTTATATCAGCAGGTTTAACGTTATACGATGGTGTAAGTGCCTCAATTGTTTCGGCATAATTATAACCGTCTTTTAAAACTTTCTTATTAGCTTCAACAACAATAGGGTGCTTTTTAAATTTTTTCTCAAAGAAAGAATTAGCATGATCAAGAGGTCGGTCAAATAACCAGAAGACTATCCCCAAAGCAAACATATTCTTACTTCTAAGAACCGACTTGTTATCAAGTCCCATATCTTTCAAACTCTCTTTAGTCAAGCTTGATATTGGAGCCTCAATAATATTGAAATCCTGCAATTTGTCTTCGGTTACAGGATTATCAGTTTTATAACCGGCTTTTTCGAGATTCTTCTTTGTAAAGCTGTCGATATCGACAATGATTGTTCCTCCGGCCCTGGTGTATTTTGTTGTTGCTTTTAAGGCAGCCGGATTCATGGCAACCAATACGTCAGCATAATCGCCGGGAGTATGGATTGTTGAATGCCCGAAATGGATTTGAAATCCGGATACACCACCTACTGTTCCTTGAGGTGCTCGTATTTCTGCCGGATAATCAGGGAAAGTCGACAAGTCATTACCCAAAAGTGCAGAGGTGTCTGAGAAAAGAGTTCCGGAAAGTTGCATCCCATCTCCGGAATCACCGGAGAATCTTATTACGACTTCTTCCAGTTCAACTACTTTTGATTTTTCATTCATAATTGTTTTGGTATTTCAAAACGATAATTAAAAGTTATTAATTGTAAATTTTATCTAATTCTTACTTATATATTCGAGATAAATATTCATTAAAAAATATTGAGCAAATTTAATTGTTTATGAATATCATATTCCAAATTCTTTTAAAATCTTTTAACAATATTAATTTAGCTAATAAGCTGTACGTCTATGTGTTAAGCTTGTGATTAGAAAGAATGTGCTAATTTGTAATTATTCTATATTGTACATATGCTAAAAATCATGAAAATTGACACAATTATTACTTATAATTTGAACCAAATAATTTTTTTATAAATATTTCATAGTTTTGCAATGAACTTATTGTATTGATAGCTGCTTACAAATTATATTCGTAGATTGGCAGCAGAGCTTATCTTATTTTTATTAGGTTCAATAAATTATAATCAACAATTCACATGGCACTTATAAAAACTGTAAATAATAATAAACCTGAATTTGGGGAAAACTGTTTCTTTGCCGAAACAGCCGTAATAATAGGCGATGTTGTAATGGGCAATGATTGCAGTATATGGTATAATGCTGTTGTACGTGGCGATGTTCATTATATTAAAATGGGCAACAAGGTAAACGTGCAAGACAATGCAACGATTCATTGCACTTACAAAAAAGCTCCGGTAAATATTGGCAATAACGTTTCTATTGCTCATAATGCAGTTATTCACGGCTGTACAATTCACGATAACGTATTAATCGGAATAGGTGCAATCTTGCTCGATGATGTAGTTGTGGAAAGTAATTCGGTAATTGCAGCCGGTGCTTTAGTTACAAAAGGGACAATAGTAGAATCGGGAAGCGTTTATGCCGGTGTACCTGCAAAAAAGATTAAATCTGCCGGGCCGGAGTTACTCGAAGGAGAGATTAACAGAATTGCAAATTCATATATAAAATATGCTTCGTGGTTTAAAGATGAAGCTGAGGAAAAATAGTTAATGAACTTGTGTGGTATAAATATTCCGATAATAAATAAGACCTAGGCTGATAACTAAAAGAAAATGACAGGAACATTAATAAATATATTTGCAATAATTGTTGGGGGCAGCTTGGGTTTGTTTTTTAAATCACGTTTACCTGATAAAATTGTAAAAATTGTTTTTCAAGGACTTGGACTGGTTACTTTGTTTATTGGGTTCTCAATGGCAATTAAATCAGACAATTATTTGCTGCTTATTCTTAGTGTGGTTATTGGCTCTATCCTGGGTGAGCTAATTGATATAGATAAGTTTATCGCAAGCGTTTCAAGCAAATTTAAGGGGGAAAGCAATAATAAAAACAGTAAATTTTCAACAGGTCTTATTACTGCCTTTCTTTTGTATTGTGTTGGCTCAATGACAATTCTAGGTGCTATTGAAGAGGGCTTGGGAAATGGATATGGTTTACTTCTTGCTAAATCGGTAATGGATGGTTTTTCTTCCATTATTCTTGCTGCTGCATTTGGAATAGGTGTTATCTTTTCTGTTATCCCTCTTCTTATTTATCAAGGCGGTTTAACTCTTTTAGCCGGTATAGCCGGCGATTTTTTCTCACCGGCAATCGTTAATGAGCTTACAGCTGTTGGTGGAATATTACTTATAGGATTGGGAATTAACATTCTCGAAATAAAAAATATAAAAGTTGCAAATATGTTGCCTTCAATTATTGTAGTTGTTATTTTAGCATTGTTTTTTATTTAACAATAAAGTGTAATTCAAAATATTATGAGCAAAATAAAATCAGTATCAGCATATTCATATAGTATAGAAACCCCGGAACAAGAAGAGCGGTATATTTCTTCGTATATTGAATATGACAAGGCAGGAAATGTAATTCTTGCAATTAGCTATTTGCCTGATGGCGAAATAGAAAGCAAAACAACTTCGGAATATAATCAAAAGGGACATCTCATCCGCCAAAGCAATTATATAAGCGAGGATGAGATTGGCGAAGACTCTGTATATATAAGAAATGAAAATGGAGATCTTATCAGGGTTGATAAAAAATTTGCCGATGGTTCTGCATCAACTATTACACATAATAGGAGTGAGGATAGCAAGCAGCTGGAAATATCGAACCGTGACGAGGATGGTGAGCTCGAAGAAAGAGAAGTTTATCTGTTTGATGATAAAGGCAATATGCTGGAAAAAGAAGTTTACAATTACAACAATAAACTGCAGGAAAAATATGTAAACGAGTACGATGAAAAAGCTAATCTGGTAAAGCAAACAGAATATGAACAAGGTGGACGATTTGCTTTGGAGACAGAACTGACATACGATGACAATGGTAATGTAATAAGTCAAATTACCTTTAACCGCAAACGCCAGATTACACATAAGCTATTATTTACTTATGATGATAAGAATAGGGTTATCAGGCAGCAGTTTGGTAAGTCATATGTGGTAAAAACAGTATACAACGATGAAGATAATACCAGAGTTGAGAAGAAAATTGGAGCAAACGGTATTGAGGAAGATGAAACGGTTTCAAAATATAATGAGAATGGTGATATTCTCGAAGAAAGTGACGGTTTTAATATTACTAAGTACGAGTATAATTTTTTTGACGAAGAGTAAAATACTTCACTTAACACTAGTTTAAAACTGAGTATACTCTACCGTTTCGCCATGTGTCAACGGCCTGATACCAACTGCTTTTGTAAATGTCCTGACGGTTTAGCACAAAGTTATTATTGCAAAAAGGATGTTCATGGCGTGTAAAATAAAAATCCATTGAGCTGAGATTATTGTTAAGTCCATATATCCATCTTTCGCTATTATCTGATTTATAAATCGTTTTAGGCGGACCAAAAACAGTATAAATCATTCCTCTGTCGGTGAGCCAACCTTCGGTAAACGAAGTGAAATACTTATTGGCATAATACACCCGGCTATAATAAACTCTTATTAATTCTTTAGAACGGTAAATATTACCCGAGGCAGCTAACCAGAAACTGTCAACAGCTAACTTTTTGTTGCCGTATGCTTCTATCTTCGAATACTCTTTTGACGACATTAAATAACGCAATGGTTTCAAAAGAGAGTTTGCTGTCCTTGTCTTGGGGTAAAAGCGGTTGAAACATTGAAGAGCCATTCCTTCATTCGAACTAGAATCTGCTCTAAAAAAATATGTTCCTTCTTTTTCGGGTATAAAATAAGCGGTGTCGCCAACAGTCCATACCCATGAACTATCTGCTGAATAGTTGTTGTTTTTCTCTTTCATCAACGAGAATAAAGGTAAAGGGGAATAATTTTCTGGCTTAAAATAGGCGATATGAAATTTATCACCGGACAATCTTAAATTCTTAATATTTATTCCCGATTGTATATTTATGTAATTCTCAAAAACAACTTTATGTTCTGCATCGGTAATTAAAAAGTTTTCAGAGCTAAACTTATTCTCTTTAACAGTATAAATAAAACTTAAACTTGAGGTAGCCCGGTTTTCATCAGTAGTTCTAATTTCAATATTGTACTTCCCGCCAATTGGTACTTTAATAGGAAAATACGAAATAAAGTCTTCATTTATATTGTATTGTGTGAAACTGAAAATATGCGTAGCACTATCAACATAAGCTTGATTAACCAGAGTATTGTAAACCCTGTAATGTATCTTCAGATTTGCTTTTATAAGCCCTTCGGTATTTGCCGAATTAAATAAAAGCTCTTGCGGAAAAATCTTAAAATACAGATTTGAGATACTGTCTGAAACATGCACTATTTTATACTCGGGATGAATTGATGACATGCTTGGATTGTAAACGGTGGCAATATTTTTTATTTTGCCTGTATAATGTTTTGATGTGCATGTGTAAAACAGAACTGATCCTGCTAAAAGTAATAAGATGATTAATAACTTTATTTTCTGCTTTGCCATATTGCCTATCCCTTAATTTGGAATAACAAATCTATGAATAATTTTCGATTAAAATAATAAAACTATCAATATGGCTTTATCCATAAACATTAGCACCGTATAAATTAAATATCTATGCTTTGGTATAACATACCCAAAATATTATTGCGGTTTTAAGCGGACAATAGTAATTGTGAATCTAAAAGGTAGTTAGTTTAACAATATCTCCTTTGTCAAAAATAATTTCTTTAATTAATTTCCCATCCTCATCCCAGTAAAGCCATTTTCCATCCTCACTGCCATTCACAAAATTACCTTCTTTTTGTTTCTGCCCCGATTTATAGTAGTATGTCCATTTTCCTTCTTCGTGGCAATCGGAATATTTTCCTTTACTTTTAATTACTTTATCATGATAATAATATGTTGATATACCATTCATATAATCATTTTTGTAACTAAGCTCACTCTCAATGCAACCATCTTCGTAATAATGTTTTACAAAGCCATCGTACTTACCTTTATTATATTCCTCAACACTTTGAAGGTTTCCGCTTTCAAAATAAGTAATGCTTTTACCTTGCATCAAACCATCTTGATAATTCGACTCAGTAAAGATTTTACCCGAAGAGTAACCCGAATATGCAATACCGGTAAAAGCTTTGTTATCTCCTTTGGCAAACACTTTACCGTCTTTAAAAGTCAGTTTGTCGACATTAATTTCTTGCTGGGCAAATACACTTGCAGCCATTACAATAGCAAAAATAAAAAGTATAAATCTGTTCATCCTGATGATTGTATTTTAATATTTTTTGAGATTGCAAAAAAAACATTTCTGATTGGAAAAATCAAATCGGAGAAAGTTGATGTGTTCAATGGTTTTGAGAAATGGATGTTTATACGATAAATTCAATTTATAAATGCGACATTTGGATTATTCAAGAATTATGAGGACATTTGAATAATAAAACAACACTAATTCATACAGATGTAAGCAACAATATGAAAAAGAACCTAACCAGCCCAATTGAATATCTTGGGCTAAAAGACAAAAAAACCGACAAATTGAGTATATTTGTCCATATATTTACTAGTTGGCGGTCATTGTAAAATGACAGCATATCCAGACAGACAAAATGATAATAAATAAAGGATTGCTTCTTGTACTTACTCTCCTAATACAGCAATTTGCCTTAGGACAATCACCTTTCAACTACGGTCAGAATAAAAAAGTATATTTCATTTCATCCGAACTTCGTAACAAACTTGGGATACAGACGATTTACTCTATTGACCAACGACCATTGAACGATTTAGGTGGAATGTGGGAAAATTGGGATGTTACCGTAATTTCATTTGACAGCAGTATAGTGTCTGATGACTGGTCTCCAATCTCACTTGACAGTACTTACAAATTTAATTTTGACAGCTTAACGGATAATTTAAATTTTCTAAACGGGACACGCTACGAATTTTCTTCTGGACAACTTATATCTTATGGTGGCGGTGGTTACGGCTCTTTTGATTGGAAAGAGATAACTCGTTTTTCGGACACAGTTTCAATTATTGCAACATCTTGCGTTGGGCATTGTGGAGACCAACCAATAACTTATTCAAAAAATGTTTTCAATAAGCAAAGACAATTATTACACACTGTTTTCTATCCAACTCCTAAACCAGACAACGGAATAGACACCGAAAGCGATACAAAAACTTTTGATGATTATGTAGACACCGAAAACGATACAATAACTTTTGATGATTATGAGCGCTTTTTCATTTCTTTGATAAAAGACGCTGACTACTCTGCGGACACACTTTTTTATAAATATGATAGCAATGGTCACCTATTAAGTGACAGTAAAGAAAAAATTATTTCAAATTCTTTATTCACTTATTCTGGTAATCCGCCTGCATTTATTTTTCATCAATGTTACATTGGTAAAATAAAAATGGAAAAATACTTGCTTCAAAAAATTGGATATGTTCCCGAACTTGTGCTGTTTGAAATTTATAATTACGGAGTATTTTCATTTGTACTTAAAGATAAAAAATATTATCCGACACGGACGGTAATTCTTGAGAGGTGAGCATTCTGACAGTTTCGCTTGTTGTACAAAAACAGTTTAACTCATTGACAGCAATGCAAGACAGAAGAACAACGAACCGCCAACAACTAAGCATTCGTCTCGCCGATAGGCCAGAGATGAATGCAGTGTTGACTGATCCGGATTTGCCAGTTGAATCTACCCTTCCTTATTCTACCATTGGCAGTTAGGATTTGTCTATTAATTATACATTTTTGTATATTAAGAGCCGTATGATGGGAGACTATCACGTACGGTTCTGTGAGAGGCTTAGGGTGAAATTCCCTTTGCCTACTCGATCACAAACCGTTTGGGGTGCATTAAAGACAAGAAAAACCCTTAAAAAAGAAAGTTCCAAATCAAATGAATATGAATTAACTTTGTCGATAGTTAAATTTTGAAATATGGGAAAAACGACAAAAATAAAAGTTGAAGAGAGAATAATCTCGATTGTAAAAAAAGATGAGCAAGATTATATTTGTCTTACAGATATGCTAAAAGCAAAAGATGGCAAATTTTTCATAACTGACTGGATGAGAAATCGTAACACTCTTGAATTTTTGAGTGTTTGGGAAAAATCCACAACCCAAATTTTAATTATGGCGAATTCGACACAATTAGAAATCAATCTGGTTTAAATAGCTTTAAAGTAAGTGTTAAAGAATGGACACAAAAAACTAATGCAATTGGAACTTTCTCAAAAGCAGGAAGATATGGAGGAACTTATGCACATAAAGATATTGCTTTTGAGTTTGGAACTTGGATAAGCCCAACTTTCAAACTTTACTTAATTACAGAATATCAACGACTAAAAGAAGTTGAAACAAATCAATATAATCTTGAATGGAATTTCAAACGAATAATAAGTAAGGCAAATTATCACATTCATACGGACGCAGTAAAAAAGCATATTTTACCACAAAAAGATTATGAAAAGGACAAAGAATGGCTAATTTATGCAGAAGAAGCAGATTTATTAAATGTTGCATTATTTAATTGTACAGCAAAAGATTGGAGAGAAGCAAATACTGAATATTCAAACAAAGGAATGAATATACGAGATATTGCAAGCATTAATGAGTTAGCTGTGTTATCAAATTTAGAAAGTTTAAATGCCGAAATGATTAAATCAGGCATAAACAAAGAAGATAGATATTTAAAGTTAAAAGAAATTGCAACATATCAATTAACAATTTTGAATGAAAAAGATTATTTGAAAGCATTAAAAAAGTTGAATGATAAAGTATACATTGAAAATAAGAAGGAATTAAAATAACGACACGCCAACAATTAAGCATTCGTCTCGCCGATACTTCGACTAAGCTCAGTAACAACTTCGACTAAGCTCAGTAACAAGCCCAGAGATGAATGCAGTGTTGACTAATTCGGATTTATTTGAATCTACCTTGGTGAGAAAATTTACTAAAATTGCAACCTAATGAGATATTATTGTACCTTTGACATTTAAAAGAGCTTATTGCGGAGATTCCCGTTAACAGCAAGTAAAAGAAGCTTATGGCAGAATTTTTAACAACAAATGGAACTTCATATCACATAGAAAATGTGATAATTGATGCAAAGAAAAAATTAGTTTTGGTTTCCCCATATCTTCAAATTTCAAAGACATTCTTTGAACGATTGAAGGACGCAGCAAATAGAAATGTTAAAATTAAGATTATATATGGTAAGGACGAATTGAAACCCAATGAGAAGAATTCTCTTGCTGAATTAAAGAATATCGAATTATTCTATTTCGAAAATCTTCACGCGAAATGTTATTTCAATGAATCTGAAATGGTTATTACTTCAATGAATATGTATGAGTTTTCAGAGAAGAACAATCGAGAAATGGGAGTTTTTTTAACAAAAGGTAAAGACTATGAACTTTTTGATAAAGCAGTTAATGAAACCTTATCAATAATTCAATCTTCGGAACTAATTAAGCTGACTAAAACCAAGAGAGTATACTATCAAGACAAGAAAAACAGCAAAGAGAATAGTAAAGGGAAGAAACCGAAAAGGGGTTATTGTATAAGATGTGGAGAAAGAATTCCTTACAACATAGAAAAGCCATATTGTTGGGATTGTTTCTCAATTTGGTCACAATTTGAAAATCCTGAATATGAAGAGAATGTTTGCCATAGTTGTGGAGAATTTGAAGTTACCTCAATGCTAAAACCAGTGTGTTATGATTGCTATAAAGAATTTGAAAAATAAAAACTGCTTTCAACAACTAAGCATTCGTCTCGCAGATACTTCGACTAAGCTCTGCAACAAGGCCGGAGATGAATGCAGGGTTGACTGGTCCGGATTTGCTAGGAGGTTAAAAGATATAGTTTAAAAGGAAATTTGCGTAAATTATTAAATTAACCGGGAAAATACTTCTCGATTATATGGTCAAAAAAAGCCAATGCTTTTGCATCGGCTTTTTGTGGGCCCACCTGGGCTCGAACCAGGGACCACCTGATTATGAGTCAGGTGCTCTAACCAACTGAGCTATAGGCCCTAAATCTTATTAGGATTTTCAATTGGGTGTGCAAAAATAAATAAATCTTTTTAATTATCGAAAAAATATACTTTTTATTTGAAGAATTATTTTTTCACTTAAAAAGAGCAGCTATTTCTTTGCTGTTTGGATAACAATTTCCTCGCTCTGTTATAAGTTTTGTTACTAAGCGAGAGGGCGTAACATCAAATGCATAATTAATAGATTTACTGTCTTTTGGCATAATGTTTACAGATACAATCTTGTCGTTTGATATACCCTCAATTAATTCCATTTCTTTAGAATCCCGTATTTCAATTGGGATTTCCGATATCCCCTTATTTAAACTCAAATCTATTGAGCTTGTGGGTAAAGCCACATAAAAGGGGATGTTATTGTCAAACGCAGCAAGAGCTTTAAGGTAGGTTCCGATTTTATTTGCAACATCACCTTGTGCAGTCGTTCTGTCGCTTCCTACAATACAAATATCTACCTGCCCGTGTTGCATCAAATGCCCACCGGTATTATCTGCAATTATTGTACAGGGTACTCCATGTTGCCCAAGCTCCCATGCTGTAAGCCGGCTTCCCTGATTGCGCGGTCTGGTTTCGTCAATCCAAACATGTACTTTTATTCCTTTGTCGTGAGCAGCATAAATTGGTGCTGTTGCCGTTCCATAATCAATACATGCTAACCAACCGGCATTACAATGAGTTAAAATATTTACAACTTCTCCGTTTTTTCGCTGCGATATTTCTTCAATTATTGGCAAACCGTTTAAGCCAATTTTTCTGCATGCTTTTTTTTCACTTTCTGTATAATCTTTGGCAAAAGATAAAGCAGCTCTTAATTGTTCTTTATACAGGTTATTTGACATGATTTGATTATACGAACGATCAACTGCATAAGCAAGATTAATGGCAGTTGGGCGGGAGCTTTTAAGTAAAGAGGCTGCCTCTTTAAGTGAATGTTCAAAATTAATCTCTTTGCTATTTAAAACAGCCAAATACATGCCCCAGGCAGCAGCTGCACCTATTAAAGGTGCTCCTCGTAAATGCATATCTTTTATTGCATAATAAACATCCTGAACCGTTCTTAACTCTTTTACAACAAACTTAAAGGGTAATAATCTTTGGTCGATAATACTTACTATTTCGGCATTTGATTCACTCCACCAAATAGACTCAAAATGTTTATTATTAACAATCATATTATTAATTTTCAATAACTTTCAACTATTTTCTCTTTAGTTTAGCCAACATTTGATTAAGCTGATTATTAATATCTTCGGAAATGTTGAATATATAAACCAATACAAAATACACAAAACCGATTACAGAACTACGTAATAAAATATCGATAATATAATTTGACTGAACAGGAATAAAATAATTCAGTCCAACCATCAATAAAAG
>JANTGP010000044.1 GCA_024762835.1 Bacteroidota bacterium | reverse complement strand
AAAAATAATATCGATAGTAATATTTATGACTTACGTGGTTATTGCTCTTGCTCTAAACTTTAAGTATTTTATAAAATATATCCACTTAATTATTCTAATTGTGTTTATTCATAATGCTTTAGCTATTGCAACAGGCTATTCTATCAGTACTATATTTAAAATAAAAGGTGCAGACAGAAGGGCTATCTCTATTGAAACCGGAATACAAAACTCAGGCTTAGCCTTGGTATTAATATTTAATCCTAAAATATTTCCGGTTGAACTGGAACTTGGCGGAATGGCTTTTATTGCTGCGTGGTGGGGAATTTGGCATATAATTGCCGGTTTATCTTTAGCATGGTTTTGGTCGAGAAAGAAATTGCCCGAGCGTAGCATAGCTTAGGGAGGTTCCTGAAAATTACTTTGCAGCAAGACTTTTTTACATTAATTTTTGCTTTTATCCTAATAATTTACTATATTTGATTTTTAGTGAAATAAATGTTTCTTTATTGATATTCAAGTGACTACCTATCAGTGAATATCATATTATTACATTGTAAATATTAAAAGTAAGGGATTATGAAATATAAATCATATACATTATATAATTATAGGGAAATTAAACAATTAAGAAACTTGTCTGAGCAGGAGATGTTTGATATAGAGGTTGTAGGACATGTATTGCCGTTTAAAACAAATAATTATGTGGTTGATCAACTTATTGATTGGGACAATTATAAAGATGACCCAATGTTTATTTTGAATTTCCCACAGCGTGGAATGTTGCCTGACGAAGCTTATAACAATATGGCTGATGCTATAAAAAGGGGGGCATCAAGGTCTGAGTTGTCGAGAATAGCTGCTGATATAAGATTTCATCTTAATCCTCATCCTGCCGGACAAAGCACTCAAAATATTCCCAGGTTAAATGGTGAATTAATGAGAGGAATGCAGCATAAATACAACGAAACTGTTCTTTTCTTTCCAACTCAAGGGCAGACTTGCCATGCCTATTGTACTTTCTGTTTTCGTTGGCCTCAATTTGTGAAGATGGATGAGCTAAAATTTGCGATGAATCAAGGTGAATTATTAGTTGAATATATTAGATCAAAGCCTGAAATTACTGATGTCCTTTTTACAGGTGGCGATCCTATGACAATGAAAGCAAGTGTTTTTAAGACTTATATTGACCTTTTGTTAGAAGCAGACTTGCCTAATCTTAAAACTATTCGTATTGGTACTAAATCTTTATCATTCTGGCCATATCGTTACATTACGGATAATGATGCCGGTGAAATGTTAGGTGTTTTCCAAAAGATAGTTGATTCAGGATTGCATCTGGCAATTATGGCTCATTTTAATCATCATGTTGAATTGAAAACCGACATTGTTAAAGAAGCTGTATCAAGAATAAGAAAAACGGGCGCAATAATAAGGACACAATCACCTATATTGCGGCATATAAATGATAGATCAAGTGTTTGGAGAGAAATGTGGCAAAATCAGGTTGAGTTAGGCATGGTGCCTTATTATATGTTTTTGGCTAGAAATACCGGAGCAATTAGTTATTTCTCAATTCCAATTGTTTCTGCCCTAGATATTTTCCGTAATGCATATTCACAGATAAGCGGTATTTGCAGAACAGTAAGAGGGCCTATCATGTCATCAAATCCGGGTAAAGTTTTAGTTTCGGGTATTACTGAAATAAATGGAAGTAAGCTTTTTGTTCTTTCTTTTGTGCAAGGACGCGATGCCACTTGGGTGAAGAAACCTTTCTTTGGTGAGTATGATAAAAATGCCGTATGGCTGGATGATCTAAAACCTGCTTTTGATGAGAATTACTTTTTTTATCAAAAAGAAATGGAAGGTATTTGCGTGAATTGAGTTTAAACTCAAAACAAGCTTTTATTCAACTACAAATCTTGCAGTAATCCTACTTCTTTGTTCAACTAGAATATTTTTGCCCTTACTTATTGCCGCCAGGGATTCTTCAGTATAATGTCTAATTGATATTAAATCAAGATTATTATTATATTTTACAAAATAATCTTGCTTAAGGCTTTCTATTAATTTTTGTATCTTCATTTCATCATAATCTACACAAGCCGAAAAGCTGATAGCCGAATTTTCAGACATATTAATTCTTACTTGAGTTGATGCAAAAAGTGCAAAAATTCTACTGAGATTATCTTCGGCAATAAAAGAGAAATCTTTTGGCGAAATGGATATTAAAATTTGATTTTCTTTAATGATAGTAATAGGGGGGAAGTTAATATTTTGACTTAGCTTTTTAATGATTGTGCCTTTCCCGTCAGGTTCGTTAAACGATTTTACTAACAAAGGAATATTTTTATTCTGTAAAGGTTTTATAGTTTTTGGATGTATGACTTTTGCACCGAAATATGTCAACTCAATTGCTTCTTGATATGAAATCACAGGAAGTGCAACTATTTCCCGATTCTTTTTTGGATCTGAATTGTAAATACCATTTACATCTTTCCAGATAACTATTTCGTTGGCATTAAGGATATAGGTTATTACAGATGCCGAATAATCAGAACCTTCACGTCCAAGAGTTGTGGTTAAACCATCTTTTGTTGATGCAATAAATCCTTGAGTAATATATATCTTAGTGTCAACAAAAGTAAAATGCTTTTTTATTGCCTTTGTTGATGCAGTCCAGTCTACTTGCGCATCTCTGAAATTATTATTCGTAATAATCCCTTTTCTGATATCAACGAGCTTATTATTAAGCTTAAGACCTGCGAAGTATTCAGATATTATTGAAGTTGAAAGTAATTCGCCGATTGAAACTATTCTGTCATACTCGAAATTGTAATTATTTGAAGCTTTTGTTTTTAAAATATTAGTCAGATTATCTAAAATATAATAAAAACCGGAATAAACAGCGTGGTTCTTATCATTAAATAGTTCGGCTATTATATTAAGATGATAGTTTTCAATATTGCCAAGCGACTTATTGAATTCTTTATTATTATACCAATTAGAAAAAACTTCTTCGAGCATATTTGTTGTTTTTCCCATAGCTGAAAAAACAAGAATAAGCTTATCTTTTTCATTAGCAATAATGCTGAAAAGCTTTTTAATAGATTGTGCGGATTTTATTGAGGCACCCCCAAATTTGTAAACCTTCATGTTATAATTAATAAGGTCGCTTACAAATCTGTTTGGGCAGCTTCGGCTTTCATATCCTTGTCAAACAGATACATATTATTACCATCAAGTAAATTAAGTTTGTCAATTATTCCGTTAACAAGAGCTTCTTCTTCTATTTGCTCGGTAACAAATAATTGAATCCAATTTAATGTTGTAAAATCTTTATCGTCCATGCAAATTGCAACAATATTATTTATTGATTCAGTAATATACTGTTCATGAGCAAGAACTTCTTTAAACATATCTTTCACATTATTAAACTCTGAGGGCGGCATTTTTATCTCAGGAATAATTGCATTTCCTCCTCTGTCATTTACATACTTAATAAATTTAAGCATGTGGTCGCGTTCTTCGTCAGCATGTTCGTATAGCCATGCGGCTGTTCCTTCAAATCCTTTGTTTTCTGACCATGAAGCCATTGATAAATATAAGTTAGAAGAATAAGCTTCTTTTTCAATTTGTGAGTTGAGTATGTTCTCGATATTTTGTTTAAGCATATTTATTAAAATTAATTTGTTATTTAATGATACAAAACTACAAAAAAGTATTTTAGAATTTTTTATAAGATATATCTAAATGATGAGAGGATTGTAATTAAGCAATTTTTATCGTGCCTACATGTGAATAATTTTCTTTAAGAAGCATTTTCCATCATTAGTATTAAACTTCAATATATACAGTCCTTTTGTTTGATGTGAGAGATTAATAATATTCCTGTTGTGGTATTTGGCAAGCAATTGGCCATACTCGTTGTATAATTGTATTTCAGTAATAAAACCGTCCGACTCAATTTTTATAAAATCATTTGCAGGGTTAGGGTAAAGGCTAGTTGAGTTTTGAAATTGTATAATACCCGAGTTTAAATAGAACTCATAAGCACCGGCATCAATAATGCCATTATCGATTGTTCTTATTGCCGAATCTGTTGGGTTAACATAAACAGCATCAGGGATTAAGGAATAGCTATTTGCGGGAGGCATAACAGAGCCGAAATCAATTGCCGGAGAATTCTGACTTAAATGGTAGTCATAGTTAGGTTCATCAGTAAAATATAAATTTGAAATTGTTTGTTCAACCAGGTTGGTTTCAGATGATGTCATGTTTTCGGTTTGCAGGGTTCCTGTTCCGGCAAATATATTGTTAGATACATTCGCAATTGTTGTACCTGCTTTTATATCAACAAATAAACATGATGCAGCTCTTTTATTTACAAATGTGTTATTTATTATGTAAACTTCAGAAAGGCTGTTTGATAAACCTTCCAAACCATACCCAAGCATATTGTTATTTTCTGCATTATTACCTTGCATTAGCAAATTTCCCATAATAATTGAAAAACCACCGTTTGGCAGGTCAATCAAGCGGCTTGAGTTTCCTGTTTCTTCATCCATTATTCTGTTATAAAGAATAATATTCTCATCGGCTCTCGATTTTAAATTATGCCCGATCATGGCATTATGCGAATAATTGAAACGGAAAGTTAGCTTGCCAACGTGTCCGATGTATAGATTATGAGAATAACCGTCACTATATCCATTATGATCAAACTCCGAGAACTCAATAAGGATATTGCCCGAATAGGGATTACTAGTTAGAATACCTTCTTCGTTATCGTGAAAATAGCAGTTTCTTACAGTCATTCCCAATCCATCTAATCTTATTCCTGCTCCATTGTGGTCAGGCACAATAGCACCTGAGAATTCAATATTTTCAACTGTAATATCATTCCCTGATAAAACCCAAATTCCTTTTCCCATAATATATTCGCCATCTGCAAATAAATGAGGTCTGCCACCAACACCTTTTATAAGCAGATTATTGTTTTGCCAGGCAGCCAGACAGTTATTGCCTGTATAGTTTTCTGCATCTATTTCTACAGTATCGCCATCCTGAAGTATATTTGCATTGTACAAAGCATTTGGTGATTGGTAGTTTTGGCTTGAGCCTACGTGATAAATTGTTGCATAACTTAGGGTGCTAACTAGCAATAGAATAATGATAAAAGAATTTTTCATAGCATTAAATTAAAAAGTTTTTTTTTTTGAACAAATATTATCAACTTCTAAAACATTGACTTATAAATTTATCAAATATAAGAAATTTTGTACTAAGTGAATATTTTTGGAAAAAAAGAGAGAAACAAATATTGCTTCTCTCTTAGTTTCTATATTGCTTTACATATTAGTCATTGTCATTTTCTTCGTTTTCTTCATTAGCTTCTTCTTGCTTGATAATTTTTCCATTAATAGAGATTGCAACTTCAATTTCTTTATCACCCTTCTCTAATTCAAACTCGTATACTTTTCCATCCGTAGTTTCTGAGATTTCTGACTCTTCTATTTTGAAACCATTAAAATCTTTATCAAGAGTTGATTGTACAGCTTCAGGAATCTGATATTTTTTTATTTCATATTCTGTTTCTTTCCAATTTCCATTATTATCAAAATTTGCAGAATATTCTTTTCCCTTCATTTTAAACTCAGCTTCCCATTCATTATCATTTTCTTTGTCCCATTTAACTCTTTTAGCTTCGGGAAACTTTTGGGTGAACGAAGATTTAACTTTTGCAGGAACATTATATTTTTGTCCACAAGCAGTAAAACCAATTGTGCTGGCAAGCACCAATAGAACTAATAAGTTTTTCATTTTTGTTGTATTTTAGGTTATTAATTATACAAAGATAAGTACTAATTCTAAAGGAAATTTTAAGAAGAATGAAAATAAAACTTCTACTGGTTATTTTTATAAAACAACTTACCCGTAATACTTAGTCCAATAAATACAAATACAGCAAACACTAAACTGCTGATTGCTAATTGCATTCCACCTGAGATAATATGCCCACTTGTACAACCTCCTGCCATTCTTGCTCCTATTATTAAAATAAAACCTCCTATAAAAGACCAAATAATTCGTTTTGTAACAGATGAACCTTTATATTTTCTCCATTCTTTATGTAAAAGGATAAATTTAAATTCTTTTTTTAATAGTGAAATGATTAAAGCTGATAGGAAAGCTCCAAGAAGGAAAATCATTTCCCAATGTCCCGGAGTTTTAATTTTTGAGAAATAGTCATTTTCTGTAAAATTAAAAATGGAATCAGAAATATACGGAAAACTTGTGGATGCCCCAATAGGTCTGTTTGTTGTTAGTTTTAAAAAGACAATTGCATTTAAAATTGCCAGAGAAACTCCTGAAACAATCCATTTCCTATTTAAACTTTTTTCTTTTTTATTGATATAAAATGCTGAATAAATAAGTGCAACCCCAATAATAAATACTAAAATAAAATACAGTACTTTGTGATCTCCTGTTAGTGAGAGAAGTGAGATTTTACCAAGATTGTCACCAAGAACAAATTGCATACTTGGAAATAAATAGGTAAAAACAAGCCCGGCTGTTAAACCGCCTACTATTCCAACTAAAGCATCAATTGATCCTTCGCCAAAAGATATTACCAATGTCCCGGGGCAATAGCCTAAGATTGCCATTCCACTTCCAAAAATCAATCCTCCAAAGATTATACCCCCAAGAAAGAATGGTTTGATGTGAAAAGATGCAAAACCTAAGCCTACAAGTACACTAAGTATTATTGAACCTAAGCCAATTGTTAAGATAATTGTTTTTAGAACAGTGTTGTCTTTAAAATGGGATTGGGCACTTATTACATCAAATTTATTAAGATTTGCATACTTTAATATTGCACCGAATAAGCCTCCAAGAAAAAGAATTAAAATATTAGTTGTCATACTTCTGTGTTTATTAGTTTATAATACCAACACAAAAGACCAACTCTTTACGGTACAAAGCAAATAGTAAATAATTATATCAAATAACTAAAAGTTATATCTTAAGCAAAATTGAATAAATAAATCAACAATTGAATTTTTTTGACCTTCGGGAAAAATAAAATTAAAATCTCTTAATATTTCAAAATCTTTAATGTCAATAATAGATAATTCATTTCTTTTCAGTTCGTCGTAAATACTATGAATTGATATAAAGGCAAGTGCATTTGAATTAAGAATATAGCTTTTAATTCCTTCGGTGTTGCCAAATCTCATTTCAATATTAAAGTTATTAAAACTGAGCTTTTTGCTTTTTAAGTAGTGAGATATTACCTGCAATGTGCCGGAACCTTCTTCACGCAAAATTAAAGCTTGTTTTTGAAGTTCTCTCAGAGATATTTCACCTGTTTTTGAAAGGGCATGTTCGCGTTTAGCAACTAATACAATCTCGTCTTTTAGAAACTTAAGATAATGAAATTCTCTTTGCTTTGAGAAGCCTTCGATAATACCTAAATCTATTTCATTTTTTCGTAATGCATTCTCTATTTGCTCTGTATTGCCATTTATTACGCTAATGCTTAAATCGTCAAATTTTAATTTGAACTTTGCCATTAGCCTGGGTAACACATATTGTGTTAATGTTGTGCTGGCACCAATATGCAACTCGCCTTTATGCTTTTGATTTAGAGCACTAATTTCAAAATCCATCTGACTGTAAAGATTCTCAATCTTTTTAGCATATCTAAGTAGAATTGAACCGGCATTGGTTAACTCAATACGATTTCCTTTTCTGTTAAAAAGTTTAGTATTAAACTCCTCTTCAATAGCATTGATATGTTTAGTAACAGCTGGTTGAGTAATGAATAGCTCTTCGGCAGCTTTTGTAAAACTAAGTTTATCTGCTACTTTTCTAAATACTTTTAAGCGAAAGTCCATTTTACTTAAAGCTATTTATTTGCATATCATCAAAATATGTTACTGCATCTGATTTTGTCCACAGGCCTATTTTACCTGCATCCGGAAATGTTTTGTCAGTTGTTTCAAGTTGAAGATTATCATTGAAATAACATTTTATTTTACTTCCCTGCATACTGATCTTTAAATTGTACCATTGACCTGAAGTCATTTTTATTCTTGCACTTTTAAGTTCTTTTCTATCACCATCAACAACCTTATAGACTCTAAAATTATTTTCTAAAGGATTAGCACGTGCAACATAGTAGTTATTCTCATCAATATATCGCCAGACAGGCCCTCCTCCCTGATCTCTGTTACCGGTGATGGCCTTAAACCTGAGTGATATTTCAATATCTTTGTAGTTAATTTCATCATTTACAATCAGGTTAAACCTATAATCAGGTTTTTCACCCGAAAGCTGAGCTAATACATTGTTTCCATCATCACTAATAACTTTCCAATCGCACATCTTACCTTTTCCGGTGAGTGCTACCAACCAATTCTGAGGGATTTCATCAGTTGAATAGTTCTCAAAGTTAAAACTTGTATCTGCTGATATTTTAACTTTACTGTTTAGTGTGGGCTGCTGATTTGTGTTTGGTTGTGAGCAACTTAAAACTATTACTGCAAATAGTAGCTTACTGAAATTAAGTATATTCATAGTTATAAAATTTATTTCAAAAGTATAAAAAGCGAATAATAATTCACATTAATATTATCGTTTTGCTATTTTACCCAAAAAGCTCGGAAGCACAATTAACAGCAAAGGCAGACCAACAATGAATCCGCCAATTACAGCAATAGCAAGAGCTTGTTGCATCTGAGCACCTATTCCTATTCCAATTGCTAAAGGTACAAGAGCTAGAATAGCACTTAAAGCAGTCATTAAATTTGGTCGAATTCTTAGAGCAATAGCATTCTTTACTGCAAAATCGTTTTCGTATTTATCCAAATCTTTGAAATATTGAAAGGCAGTAAAAATTGCATTTTCGGCAATTATACCTACAATCATTATTAATCCTGTGTAACTGCTTACATTTAAAGGGATATTGAAAATATATAACATTATTAAGCTTCCATTTATGCCTAGTAATGAAATAAGAAGGATTAAGAATGCAACACCCCATCTTTTGAAAAGAAACATTAATACCATAAATACAAAAAGAGTGGCTAGGCTTAAAATCATCATAAGCTCTTTAAATGACTGCTGCTGTTCGGCATAAGCTCCTCCATACTCAATTGAATAAGTAGGGGGAAGATGAATCTTCTTTGCAAATTCTCTTTGCAAGTCAGAAATAGCAGTTCCTAAGTCTTTGTTTTCTAATCGCGTAGTAAGGATAATTACCGGCTTAATATTCTCACGGCTTTCAATCACTTCACCAGATTGCAATTTAATATCGCAAAAGAATGAAAGAGGAAGTGTTGAGCCGTCGGCTAAAAAGATTGCCTGTTTCTTTAAAATCTCTAAATCGTTATCGGCAAAATCTATGAATCGCATAATTACTCTTCTCATTTGCTGACCCTCTTGAATATCACCTATTTGCAGTCCTGATGTCATAGCTGCCTGGTCGGGATTGGGGTTTGGAATATTTGCACTTCTTCCTAATGCCACACCTTCAATAATTGCTTTTAGTTGTGTATCGAAATTGCTTAGGTCAATATTATAAAGGGCTAATTTATCCTTTTTCGGAATGATGATTAAAGAAGGGCCTTCAGGAACCAAACCATCATCAATATCAACAATACCTGAGATACTGTCCATAATGGTATTGCACTGTTCTGCAATGTTTTGCAACTTCTTGTAATCGTCACCAAATATTTTTACTTCTATGGGTTGAGCTTTACCTATTAAGTCCCCAAGCAGGTCGGCTATTCTTTGTCCAAACTCAATATTTAATACCGGAACTTTGGCTGAAATATTATGTCGTAAGTCTGAAATAACTTCTTCGGTGGATTTTGTTCTGTCGTGCTTTAGTTGTATTGAATAATCACCCTCATTAGCCGGATGAGCTCTAAAAGCCATTCTAATACCTGTTCTGCGAGAGTAGGATTTTACATTAGGATTAGCCAAAATAACTTTCTCCATTTCCTTGCACAAACGGTCTGTTTCATCAATATTTGTTCCGGGTGGTGAGTAATAATCAAGCACAATTGAACCTTCATCTAGCTCAGGCAGAAAACCTGTTTCTAATTTTGTAGTTGCATAATAGCCTGAAATCAACAAGATTACAACAAAAACAATTGAGAATGCCGGTTTGTTGAAAAACCATGTTAAGCCGGAAATCTGCTTAAGCTTATCTTTCCTTTCTCTTTTTTGCGGACTTAATTTGTATCCTATTATAATATGAAAAACAGGTAAAAGTAACCATGTTACCAGAAACGAAACTATCATAGTTAATTGCATGGTATCTGATAATATACGGAAGAAACTACCTGCTAATCCGCTCATTAATCTAAATGGAAAATGTATAACAATGGTTGACAAAGAAGATGCAATCATTGCAGGTAGCAAAAACTTAATTGACATTTGAACTACTTGATACTTATTTTTGTCGGGGTAATCATCATGATTTTTGTAAATCTGTTCAATTATTACAATAGCATCGTCGATTATTAGACCTACAGATGCAGCAATTGCACCAAGCGACATAATATTTATGGTAATTCCAACCAGATGTAAGACTAAGAAAGAGAATGCAACTGTTACCGGAATTGTTAATAAAACAACTAAGCTTGAACGCCATGAACGTAAAAATACAATAATAATCAGGAATGCCAGGAACAATCCTTCATAGATAGTTTTCATTGTTCCGTCAACACTTTCGCTTACAAATGCACTTTGGTTATAATAAGGAACCAGATTATATCCTTTAGGTAAGAGCTTTCTTATTTCTTGAGCTTTCTTTTCAATGTCATCAGCAAAATTGCTTAGATTTACACTGGGTTGTTTTATTAAATCAACAATTACAGCATTGTTACCGTTTGCGTTAATCTTTATAAATTCTTGTTGCTCTTCAAGTTTAATAACAGCAATATCTTTTACTTTTATTATTCTACCGTTTAAATTCTTTATTATAGTGTTTTTTAGCTCTTCAATGTCTTGAACTCGTGTATCAAGTAGGGTGAGGTACATTCTGTAATGGTCAGGAAGTAATCCTGCGGATGATACAAAGTTGCTATTATCAAAGGCTGTTATTATCTCTTGAGGAACTATTCCTAATGCTGTCATTTTATCAACGATAGGCTCAATAACATACTCTTTGTTTCTGCCACCCCGGATAACAACATTTGAGATTCCATCTATTTGCGAAAATGCCGGACGGATTATTACATTAGCTACATCTTTTAAATCTACATCAGATTTTTGAGGATTTTCTAGAGTATAACCATAAACCGGAAATAAGGACTGGTTCATTACTTCGGCTGAGATATTTACATCAGGCAGGAGAAAGTTCTTTATCTCATTTATCCGGCTTTCGAGCTGTGGTTTCAGAGTATAAATGTTTAAGCCCCATTCAAAATATACTTCAACGGTTGCACTGCCTCTGCTGGTATTACTTTTAACCAATTTTACACCGTTAACTTTCTTCACGGCACTTTCAATGGGTTGTGTTACACTTATCATCATCCTGTCAATTGGAATCTGACCGGCATCTATAATAATTGAGATACGTGGAAACTGAACAGCAGGGAACAGGTTTATCTGCATCCGCGTAAACGAAAATACACCTGCAACGAAAATCAGTATCCCAACAAGTAAAATTGGCTTCTTAAGTATTTTATAGTAATTCTTCATATTTTTATTTCTCAATGTTGAGATTCTGTATTATTCCTAAAGTTAAAAGGCTATTCTGTAAACCAATTTCATAACAGCATCTGTTGTTTGTGGCTTAAAATATTCAATTTCTTTTATAGAATCTTCATAACCAATATTATATACAAAATAAAAGTCTGAACCTATTCTTGGTATCCAATGTAAACGTATATTGTAAATCATTACTTCATCTAAATCGTTGAACTGGGCAAAAAAGGTAAAATTAAGTTTTGTTGTAAATGCATAATTAAGATAGCTTGCTAATTCGTTTGTAATTATTTTTCCTTCGGGCAAATCAAGTAGATTTCTGGTGTAACTACCGTTAACATTGAAATGAGAATTTATATTAAGCCCTATATCCCCTTCAAATGTTTGTACTTTACCTGTGTAAAAGTCACCCCAGTTATACAATAGAAAAGCCCAAACACGGCGAGCTTGATAGGTCTCAAATTGTAGTTCGTACTTATACATCATATATTTGCCAACCGGTATGTCAATTGACTCCGTGAGATTAAACGGACTGTCAATACGGTCGTAATTTTGAATCAGGTTAACTTCAAAACGTTCACCCGACTTAAACACAGCTCCAAGTGGCCGGGTTTCGTTTCTGAAACTTTCCAGCTCGCCGCTTGAGTGTGTTTGGTATACTGTAAAACCCCATGGTTTGAGCAATAGACGCTTAATACCATATTTGGAGAACCAACGCGGGCTAATTCGTAAATACCAGCTATATGAGTTATAGTTGCTACGACGTATGTAACCCAGTTCAGGATTGAAATTTTTCTGCATGCTCCCGATAGCCATGAAATTGTCAACTAAGTCGTTTGGATAATCTGCTGATAACCTGTAGGTAAAGGCTTCTTTTTGAGTTTTAAAATTATCAAAGCTGCTTGTTGCACGGGCTGTTACAGTAATATTTTTATCCTTTAAGAACTTTGCTGATTGATAGCTTGCATCCAAACCTAATACCTGATTTGAATGTGAGCGGTTAATAACATTAGTAAATATTCCCCCAATATAAGATTGTTTACCTATGTCGTGTTTGTATCTGAAAACCGTATTGTTTGTTGATGGTAGCGTATCAAGTGAGGCTTCTTGTATGTTTAAAAAGCCAATGTTATTGTTACCAATCTTACCAAATAATCTGGCACCTGCTATAATAGGGATTTGCTTGCCGTTTTCTATTCCAATTTCCCGCGAATAAAAAGCACTGTTCATATCGCCGAGATAGAATCTGTAATAATCGTAACCTTCTAAAAAGAATTGCCTTTTCTCGGGGTAATAAATGTTAAAGCGAGAAAGGTTTACCGGTATCCTGTCAGATTCAACTTGTGCAAAATCGGTAAAAGTACTTAAGTTTAGTTTTAGGGTAGGGGAAAGGAAAACATTTAAGTCACCACCTAATTTAAGCGGGTAAGAGTTGCCATTGTTTTTGTCGAAATGTCTCCCTGCAAGAACATAGGGTTTAAGTTCAAACTTTTTAGAATATGAAATATTATTTAGTCCTGTTAAATTACCCGCTTTTACAACTGAAAAAATACTATTATCGCGAGACCAACCCTGCCATAGAGCTTGTTCATTCTTTGATACAATATCACGTTCAAAATTTACAGCCCAGTTAAGATTATTTCCTGTTTTAAATTGTAAAGTATTAAATGGAATTATTATCTCGGCAAACCAACCACTATCATTTACAGTAGTTTTTGCATCCCATACGCCATTCCAATCTTCGTTACCATCTTCGCCACCTGAAATTAAAATGTCGCTTCTCGCTCCGTTGGGGTTTATGGCAAATAAATATCCTGTACGGTTATCGTTAAATGGGCTTATCATTACCTGAAAATTGTCATCAGAGCGATAGTCAAAATCCGGATTCATAAACTTGGCTACTATCTCTGAGGGGTTATTTTGATAACACCAGATGCCAATATATAAATTGTTCTTATTGTAAGCTATTGCAACTTCAGTACGTTCTGATATTTCTTGTCCATAGTTTAATTCACGTTGTGTGAAGTTGCTAATATGCTTTGTCTTTTGCCAAATGCTATCATTTAATATACCGTCAAATTTAATTTTTGATTGAAAAGGATGTGTAAATATCTCCGAAGGATTGCTTTTTTGAGAATACAATGCTTGTGAACAAAAAATGAATATGAAAATGAAGTAAAATTTTCTTGACATAATTCTTACACTATTTTTTAGTCTCAATTAACACTGTATCGCTTAAGCCATATGCTCCTTGTCTTATAAACAGATCGTTGCTATTAAAGTGAGGAGATAATATTTCAACTTGATTGTGATTCTGATTGCCTATTTTAACCGGTAACTGAACAGCTGTACTGTCGTTAATAAGTTTCATTATCCAGTACTCTTTCATTAAGGCATCGCTTTGCAAGCATTGTTTTGGTAATATTTGTACTTGATGTTCTTTGCTTTTATCAATCAAAACATTCACTATCATATTTTCGGGGATAAAAATTGAACTGTTAAGACTTGCTAATACCTTTATCGTTTGTGAGCTTTCGTCTACCTGTGGGAGAATTTTTGAAAAAGTTCCCAAGAGTTCACTATTGTCCGGCAATATAACTTTACATTTACTACCGGTTTTGCAAAAGCTATTGTATTCATAGGGCACATTAACCTGAAGTTTTAAATCGTTTGAAGCTAAAAGAACAGACAACTCACTACCTTTATCAGTAAACATATTTTCACTTACTACATTTAAACTGACTATCCTTCCGCTAACAGGTGCATAAATACTAACTGAACCAAAATTATTTATACTTTTATCTTTTTGTTGTATGGCAAAAGCCTCGGCAGTTTGTATTTTAAAAAGTAAATCACCCTTCGAGACTTTATCGCCTTGCTTTATATTTACATTTGCAATATAGCCACTTATGGGTGCGATAATGGTGTTTTTATTAAGGTAAATAGTTTTCCCAGATAGTTGAATGTAGTCAGGAATATAGCCTTGAGATATCTTAGTTAGGCTTACCTGAGCTTTTGTTGTAAGTTGAGTTTGCTCTTTTACTTCTTCTTTGCAGGAGTTTAAAATTGATAAAGTAAATATTAAGAGCAGGACATTTGATATTTTATGCATAATTTTATATTCTGTTATTACCATTAATGATTGAACGGATTAAAAGTTCCAGTAATTATAATTATTAATTATAGCTTGTTTCTGCATTCTCAAAATTAATTCTTCTTGTTTCTTTGCTGAGATATCACGAATAAGATTTTTAAAATCCATTATTGATATTTGAGCTTGTGATAATTGATATTCATACAGCTCCATAATTTTCTCATATTGGGTAAGTTGATTTGCAACAGTCTTTATT
This sequence comes from Bacteroidota bacterium, assembly GCA_024762835.1. Lineage (GTDB taxonomy): Bacteria > Bacteroidota > Bacteroidia > Bacteroidales > M50B96 > JANTGP01. The sequence goes on along the minus strand of JANTGP010000044.1, from coordinate 3,758 downwards.
TGTGTATTGATTGAATTTATCTGAGCTAAATATTTTTTCTTGTTTACCTGATGCTCAATAATAAAACTTTGCTTGTCGAATTCAAGTGTTTCCAACTCAATTATTGACTTATCATGCTGAATTTTTTTTTGATTACCATCAAAGATATTCCAAGTGAAGTTAATTCCTGTTGCTATACCTACACGATTAAATGTAGGGATGTAAACGGCATTTAATCCGGCATTTGTAAAGACATTTAGTTGTGGTTTATATTTTTGATCAAATAAAACTTGCTTACTTAAAATGTTTAAACTGTCAAGTTCAAACTTCTTGATAAATTGTGATTTATCTATATCATCCGACTTTAGTTCGAATTTAACATCCTCTAATAATACTGTGCCGGTGTCATTTATACCGCAAATGAGATTTAAGTCAAATATTGAATTCTTGTATTCAGTCAAATATTTTTGATATTCAATTTCATAGTTATCTCTTTCAATTTGCAAGAGCATTAAATCACTTTGCTTGTATATGGCACTTAAAACAAGTTCTCGCATTGTTTTTAGTTGCTTTTGCATATCCTCAAACAAAGATTTGCTAATTTCGCTTTGATACATATTTTTTAGACAAATTATATATTGGCGACTTACAAGCATCTCAATTTCGTGTTTGCTGAGTACAATATTATTGTCGTTTATTTGAGTGGCAATATTTGCACTTTGAGAATATTCTTTATAAACAGAAGTGTTGAGAAGTGACTTCTTAAGAGATACAATTGCTTGATATTGTCCACCATCTGAATATGAAAGGTCGTAGCCTGAATATGAATTTGCACCTTCGCTAATCCATTGAAATTGATTGCGATTATTGTCATGAGAAATAATTGGTGAAAATAATATATTTGCTTCGATATTAATTTGTGGCTTTGTTAGTATGCTTTTTATCAGTTGTCTGTCTAACAGTATAGTTTTATTATTATTTGTACTCTCATATATGAGTGGACTATTGGTCTTAGCTTGCTCTATATAGAAATTAATATCGCGAGTTTGTGCCCATAACACTGACGAAAAGAGTAAACAAATATTTAAAAGTAGTATCTTCATCTTATTATTTTTCAATTTCTAAAAGTAATACTATCATTTGAATGATAAAAGAACAAAAAATATATGATAATTGTAATTAATACAAATCAAATTTAACTACCATATTCCCTAAAATACCATCTAATGGTGCATATATCTCGTTGAAATCAGGGTTGTTGAGGTTTCCGCTTATTATATTCTCGTAAGCTGTCTGCCTTACATCTAAAATATTTTCAACATTTAAAGCAATTGTAATATAGCCAAAGCGTTTTTGCACAGATGCACCAAGTAACCAATAATCGGGTGTTTTATGCCCATCCTCTCTAAATTGATTCCCAAAATAAAAAGCTTCAAGACCGGCTTTCCAGCCTTCATCTTCATCTTCGTACGCCAAGGTTGTTGTTAAATGATTTCGAGGTGTTAATTCCAATTGCCGGTTATTGTCATATTTCTTAATTATATTTAGATATGTGTAATCTACATATAAAACTAACTCATCTAATGATAATCGTATGTTACTATTTAATCCATGACTTGAAAAATTGGCACTTGCATTTTCGTATGAAACGATTTGTGCTGAAAGTAAATTTTGATTGGCAATTATAGGATTGCTGATTTTAGTAACAAAAAATGCTTGATTAAATGCTAAGAACAGCTCATCAAACAATGATGTTTTAAAATTAAAATCGAGGTTAATACCAATTGATTTCTCAGGTTCCAGATTATCAAGAGGCAACACTTTCTGGTATCTTGTCCGCTCAGCTTCATCAGTAAACGGGCTCGGCAGCTTGTAGCCTAATCCCCCGCTTAAACGAGTAAATAGCTTATTTGTAATATGATACATTACAGCTATTCTTGGCAAGAAAAATCCACCAAATTTTAGATTGTAATCATATCTTAAACCAGGCTCAAGAAAAATATTATTGGTAATTTTCCAATTATCTTGAGAGAAGAGACCTATTGTTTGATAATGATAACTTAATAGGGCTGTGTCTATCTGATTAAAATTGTCGCCATAATAATTAATACCACTTACCCATGAATGATTTTTTGATTTTACAAAATAGCTTATTTCAGAGAAAATATTATTCTGAATACCTCCGAAGGTATTTGTATTAGTCTTAAATTGTCTATTGAAATTTCCAATGCTTGTTTTAATGTTTAGGGTATTACCTGATGTTGTTTTGTGCTCAAACTTTAAGTTCCCGTTATGGCGTTTAGTTTTGTTTTGTACATAAAACAAATGAAGACTGTCTTGTTTATTTTTCAGAACTTTCATATCGCCCCCAATTCTATCTTCAAAGGTAGAAAACAGGGAAACACTTAGTTTTGTATTATCACTAATATCGTAAAAAAAGCTGGGATTAATCAGAGCTCGTTGATATTGGGGTAGATCGCTGAAATTATTATTACTAACATCTTTGGCAGTTTGAGTGTTGATACTTGCCAACATTGTTATTCCTAATTTATCTTTTTTTGAAGAATAATATGTACTTATATCCTGACCACCTAAATGGTTTCGATTAAGAAGGACAGAAAATTCTGGTTTTTCTTTTGGTTTCTTTGAGATGAGATTTACAATACCGGCAATTGCGTCACCTCCATATAGGGTAGAGGCAGAGCCTTTTATTATCTCAACCTGCTGGAGGTTGAGCGGGGGAATTTGAAGTAAACTTAAGCCCGATGAAAAACCGCTATACATTGGAAAACCATCTTGAATAAGTTGTGTGTATTTACCGGGTAATCCTTGAATATGAAAACTGACATTGCCTGAAACTGCAGAGGTATATTGAACCTGAATACCAGAAGTCTCGCCTAATAATTTTGAGATATTTCCGGGATTAATTCCCGTTTCCTCAACTACCTCTTCGTTTCCTAAAATTTCTATTCTGGTGGGTATCTCTTTAATGCGATTATTTGTTCGGGTTGAGAAAACAATTACTTCGCCTAAATCCTTTGACTTTTCAAGAAAAATTAATAATGGCTCTTTTTGTTTTAAAGGAAATTCAAAGCTCTTTTCTTTTGTGCGATAGCCAACGTATGAGAATATTAAACTTTGTTTTCCATTTGGGATATTATGTATTATAACTATTCCTGATGTGTCTGTTGAAGCACCTGTTTGGCTATTACTTAAAAGTACGTTCGCAAATAATAATGGCTCTTTTGTTTGTTCGTCCATTAGCTTTGCTTTAAAGGTATTTTGGTTGTAGGCTATTTCTGTAAAGGTCAATATTAAAACTAATAGTAGGCTTATTCTTGTTTTTGTTCGTGACATGAGTATTTCAATTATGTTTTTGTTATTAATAAGCAATGTAAGTTGCTTTTGTTGTAAACGATATTCAATTTATTATTATCGCATATTTGTTTAACTATGGCTAAGCCTAAACCGAAAGAATTTGAATTTTCCTTTGTAAAGCGTTCAAAAATAGTATCATTTGTAAGTGAATTATTTTCAGCAGTATTGCAAACTTTTATTTGTGTGTTTGTTATTTCAATTTCAATTCTGCCATTTTTAATATTGTGATTTATAGCATTTGATATTAAATTATTTAAAAGAATATCAATAAGCTCAGAGTTTATATTTAAGCTGAAGATATCTGATGAAATTATTTCAAGTTGAATATTCTTTTTGTCAATAAGAGGAGTGAAGTCTTTTATCTTTTCTTTAATTATATTATTTATATTTAAGAGTTTACT
>JANTGP010000043.1 GCA_024762835.1 Bacteroidota bacterium | reverse complement strand
ATCTTGTTGTAAAAGTATGGAATTCCAGGTTATGTAAATACTCTATATCTAAATTGGTGTATCTTTCGATGTTTGAGAATCCGCAAAGTGTAATATTGTAATTGCTTAATGTTTCTTCGTAGATTGTGTTAAGTTGTCTTATGGTATTTGAAACAACACCTCTTTCTTTTGATGGAATAATTACAAGATTAGGGATACTGTCATTCAAATATTTTTTTATCGGATAGGCAACCGACTCTTTTTCTTCCTCGTCTTTAACAGGCTTAATTACTTCAAAAGCTTTTATCTTATCAAGCTGTGCAATGCTAAAATTAAGTGAAGCAGAATCTGTCTTTTCGTAAAGCTTTGGTAAAAGATATTTTTTGTAGAGTTCAATTACTTTTTTCTCTTTTTCGGTACCATAGTTTAAAATTACAATATTCATATTATAATAATTGGAAATTACTTTACTGAACTCTTCAATCTGAGTTTCAAGCGAAGGAACAACCTGAAATACCGATGGATTATCTTGATAATTCTGCTTACTTAATGACAGCAAGGGAGAAATACATTTGATTCCATGCAAATTTGCAAATTCAGCAACAAGTTTAAAAGTATTCTTATAAACAGGACCAACTATTAAATCCATTTCTAAAAACTCTGGTTCCCAAAGTAAGCTTTTTACAGTATCAGCATTATTATCAGTGTCATAAACATATAAGTTAACATCTAAGCCAAGTTTACGCATCGAATCAATGGCAAGTAAGAACCCTTCATAAAACTCCAAAAAGACTTTTGATTTCTGAAAAATCAATATTTCATCTTTATCATCAAATGAATTATCATCATTTTGCAAGTTTAATCTAGCTTTCTCAATTCTCCTGATAGAATCATTCAACACTAAAGTATCGTTCTCAAAAAGATAAAAGGGTAACATAAGAGCAACATTATAGGTTCTTCCCTCAAGCAAATAATCAAAACTTGCACATGGCAAAGCTTTTGTAGAGTCAGGCAATATTATACTTTCCTCCTCAACACTCTCCGGAATTTTCGAATATCTCTCCTTAACCAATTGAGCAACAGTAAAAATATCTCTTATATACTTTTTGGGAATACGAATAACTTCACCCACAATAATATCACGTTCTTTTAATTCCTTATTCGCTTTTTTAATCTTTCTTTCTCTAATATTATAAAACTTTGATATCTTATAAAGAGTCTCATCTTTCTCAACTTTGTGATAATAAAACTTTTTGTCTTCCCTCTTAAATGTGTCTTTTTCAGAAATCTGAGCCTTTCCTGTATTTGCTTCTTCAAAAACAGGTATCTTCAAAATTGTGCCTATTGGTATTGAAGATGAAATACCTGTGTTATATCTTGTTATTTCTTCTTTAGTAACATTATACTTTCGTGATAATGAATATAAAGTTTCACCTTTTTCAACTGTATGATTAATAAAGCGAAATGCCTCTCGCTCTATTCCATTCCCTGTTTTAACAGTATCAATTTTTTCTGTGGTAAATAAAACTACTGCTGAGGGTATCTTAATTTCCTGACCAATATCAAGATCGTTATCCAGTTCCGGATTGAGAGCAAGAATATCAGAAATCTTAACATCATAAAACTTCGATATAGAATATAGTGTTTGTCCCTTTTTAACCTTATGTATAATATAATCAGCTGATTCAGGCTGCTTCTGATTATCAGCATCCTTGCTATCCGGTTTAAAAAAGACTGAATCCAGTTGCTCAATATCCACATTTTTCTTTGGGATTCTTAAAACTGTACCCGGGCTAAAATTATTCTCCGAATCAGGATTCCACTTTATTATTGTAGAAATATTTGTATCGTAATATTTAGCAAGAGAATAAAGCGTTTGCCCCTTTTCGATATAATGATAGTTAAACTTATCAGCATATTTAATTTCGTCGGCAGAAGCATTTCTCCCATTAATAATGGGAATGCGAAGATGTTGCCCAATAGATATTCCATCAAAAACTCCCGGATTTTCCTCGGCAAGTTCACTTAACAAAATATTATATGCTTTAGCAATGCCATAAGCAGTCTGGCCTTTCTCAACAATATGAACATAAAACTTCTTCCCACTTATAATAAGCTTTTCGGTTGAAATAGGGATATCGTTTGTTTGTGAGAAAGCCGGTGTATTAACGATTGTAATAAATAAAAATATAATTGGTAAAATCAAAAGTTTTCTCATTCCTATACTGTTTAATTAATTCTTTAGAAAAATATTCCCAAACATAAATATTAGACTGGTAGTTTATTATCACTTCAATTAAACGAAATTATATCCAGTCTTGATATAAATATATTAGCAACCAAAAGTAATAAAGAGTACTTGCATTACAAAATGATATATTTAAGCGGTAGATTCTACTAGAAAAATAATCTTTATGCTAAGTGATTAGCTTAATGCCGAAAATTAATTCGTATTATTAGCTTTACTAGCATTTCGTGGTTCACCGCATCTTATGCAAAAAGTATAAACAGTTATATATAAACATGTTGTATTGCTGTTAGTCAGAATCTTTATACTCAAATTTGAGTATGCTCGAAATTATCTTTGTGCATCCGCTACTTTGCAAAATCCTTGAAATATATAAGTATGTCTGCGGATTTTAGTGCCTTGTATCTACACAAAGCTAGTTCAATGAATAATCCGGGTTAAATTCTTTTTCAATCTCTTCAAATATTAGTTATTTTTGAAGTCTGAACATAAATAATTTATCACATGACAAGAGAAGAATTTCAATCAGCTATATTGCAGGGTATACCCGCGACTTTGCCCGAACCAAAAGTGTATGAACCGGATATTAATCATGCCCCTAAAAGAAAAGAAATATTAACCAAGCAGGGAAAAAAACTTGCTTTAAAAAATGCACTTCGTTATTTCGATAAAAAGCATCATGCAGTGCTTGCCCCTGAATTTGCCAAAGAACTGGAAGATTACGGTCGCATTTATATGTATCGTTTTCGTCCCGATTATAAGATAACTGCACGTAGTATCTTTGATTATCCTCATAAATCTGTTCAGGCTGCATCCATTATGTTAATGATTGGAAATAATCTCGATTATGCAGTTGCTCAGCATCCGCATGAGCTGATTACATACGGAGGTAATGGAGCTGTTTTTCAGAACTGGGCTCAATACCTGCTTACAATGAAATATCTTGCTACAATGACTGATGAGCAAACATTGGCAATGTATTCCGGGCATCCGATGGGGCTTTTCCCATCGCATAAAGATGCACCTAGAGTTGTTGTCACAAACGGCATGGTAATACCCAATTATTCATCATCTGACCATTGGGAAAAATTTAATGCCTTAGGTGTTTCTCAATACGGACAAATGACAGCAGGTTCGTTCATGTATATCGGGCCGCAAGGAATTGTGCATGGCACAACAATAACATTGTTAAATGCCGGAAGACTAACGGGAAACAAGAGTTTGGCAGGGAAGTTATTTGTTAGTTCAGGTCTGGGAGGAATGTCAGGTGCACAGCCAAAGGCTGCGGTAATTTCCGGAGCCGTTGGTGTTATTGCCGAGATTAATCCTAAGGCCGTAACTACACGCCATTCGCAAGGCTGGGTAGACGAAGTTTATGAAAGCCTTGATAAACTATTAGATAGAATTAGGCTTGCAAAAGAGAACAAAGAAGCGGTTTCTCTGGCTTATCAGGGAAATATTGTTGATTTGTGGGAAAAGTTAGCGAATGAGGGTATTAATGTTGAACTTGGCTCGGACCAAACCTCATTGCATAATCCTTGGGCAGGTGGTTATTACCCTGTTGGTCTTAGTTTTGATGAGGCTAATAATATGATGGCTGAGAACCCTGAGCTATTTAAAGAAAAGGTTCAATTGAGCTTACGTCGTCAGGTTGAGGCAATAAATAAATTAACTGCCAAAGGGATGTATTTCTTCGATTATGGAAATGCTTTTCTCTTAGAGTCAAGCAGGGCTAATGCAGAAATATTAAACGAAGATGCAAGTTTCAAGTATCCATCATACGTTCAGGATATTATGGGCCCAATGTGTTTTGATTTCGGTTTTGGTCCTTTCCGCTGGGTATGTACATCATCAAATCCTGATGACCTTGATAAAACTGATAAGATTGCAATGAGTGTGTTACAGGAAATTGCCGAAAATGCTCCATCTGAAATTTCGCAGCAAATGCATGATAATATAACGTGGATTAGCGAAGCAAAGAAAAATAAGCTTGTTGTCGGTTCTCAGGCTCGTATCTTATATGCCGATTGCGAAGGCCGTACAAAAATTGCACTTGAGTTTAACAAAGCAATTCGAAATGGCGAAATTTCAGCCCCTATTGTATTAGGTCGCGATCATCATGATGTATCAGGTACGGATTCTCCTTTCCGCGAAACTTCAAATATATATGATGGTTCAAGCTTTACGGCTGATATGGCAATTCAAAATGTTATTGGCGATAGTTTCCGTGGTGCCACTTGGGTTTCAATTCACAATGGTGGAGGAGTTGGATGGGGAGAAGTTATCAATGGAGGTTTTGGAATGACCTTAGACGGTAGTGAGGATGCTGACAGGCGTATAAAACTTATGCTGCATTGGGATGTAAATAACGGAATTGCCCGAAGAAGCTGGGCACGTAACGAAGGTGCTTTGTTTAGCTTAAAACGCGAAATGAGTCGCACACCCGAATTGCAGGTGACAGTACCAAATATTGCTGATGATGATTTGATTGATAATGTGATTTTGTAAGAAATACATAATCAGAAATAATACCGTTTTGTTGATTCATCTGATATATGCCGAGTGCAAATATTATTGAAACATAGGTACTACAAATGCAAATAAGAAAACTTTACTATGAAGAAAATAAGCATACTTATCGTTCTGTCAGTTATTCTCTATTCTTGCGGAAGCATGATGCCCGGTTTGCCGACTTCTACAAGCGGCGAAATAGTTAAGCATAAATACTATACTCTTTCTTATTACGAGAAATATGAGCAGGCTGAATGGGTAGCTTATGAAATTGATTCTTCTTTTATTCTTACAAAGATGAAAAGGACTAATAATTTTAAGGAGGATACTGCTGTACATACCGGTTCTGCAACACTTGCAGATTATCGTGGCTCAGGTTACGACAGAGGTCATTTATGCCCGGCTGCCGATATGCACTTAAACAAGCAGGCAATGAAAGAGTCTTTTTATATGTCGAATATGAGTCCGCAAAAACCGGAGTTTAACCGTGGTGGCTGGCGTGAACTTGAGGAACTTGTAAGAGATTGGACTTTAAATGAAGGAAGATTGTATATTGTAACGGGTCCTGTATTAAAAGATAGCTTGACGGTAATAGGCGACAACGAAGTTGCTGTTCCCAAATATTACTATAAAGTTCTTTTTGATTACACCGAACCGGAGATTAAAGGAATTGCTTTTTTATTGCCAAATGCTTTAATTGATAAACCACTCTCTGAATATGCCGTACCAATTGATAGTGTTGAGGAAGTAACAGGTATTGATTTCTTTTATGAATTGAGATATGGACTCGAAAAGCAAATTGAAAAAGAGAATAATTATTCTGATTGGGATAAATAAATCACTTAATCTTTCTTTAAACAAGTGTTAAGTCAAGTATAAAGTTTCGGTTAAGACGAAGTTATTTTTTGTGTTTTGTAAAATTAGAAAAAGTAAGCATAGCCGTTGCTATGTGAGTCTTTTTATAATGAAGCAAAACCGAAATAGAACAAGTATTCGGGCGTAAGTTTATGCTTGATTTAACACTAACTCACAAACAGTAACATTAACACCCAGAAGTCTTAGTTTCTTAACTGTATCCTCAGAAATATTACTGTCGGTGATTATATGGTCAACTTGTTCTAAGCCGCATATCCTGCCAAAGCTTTTTTTACCGAATTTTGATGAATCAATCAATGCAATTACCTCTTTGGCCGATTCAATCATAATTTGATTTAAATGAGCTTCCAAAGCATTAGTGGTTGTTAAGCCGTAATCAAGGTCAATACCATCAACACTTAAAAACAATTTACTGCAAGCCGTTTCTTTAAGTATCATTTCAGAGTAATGCCCGATAACAGAATAAGAGTTAGGTCTGATGTAACCACCAAGTTGAAGTACCTCAATATTTGGGTTCTCAAGTAACCTAACAGCTATATTAAGAGCTGATGTAACAACAGTTAACTTTTTAACAGGATTAATAAAATTTGCCATTGAAAGAAGAGTTGTGCCGGATGCCATAATAATAAACTGGTCATCCTCAATACATCCTGCGGCAAATTTACCGATAGCCAATTTTTCTTTGGTATGGATAAACTCTTTTTCGTTTACCGATTTGTCATTTACATAAGGATTCTCAAGAGAAGCACCACCATGGTTTCGAAATAATAATAGTTTTGATTCTAGGTGTTTCAAATCCTTTCGTATTGTAACAGTTGATGTCTCAAGTGTTTTACTTAAGTCTTGAACTTTTACTTGTTTCTTCTTCTTTATTATTTCCAGTATCTTAGCGTGTCTCTCAATCATTTTGCAAATATATAAACATTTCTTGGAAATATAAATCAGGTATTGAAAATAATATTTAGCTTTTGTTTTATTATATGCGAAATTATAATAGCTTTGTAACGAAATAAAACAAAAGTGAAACGAAACCATGTTTGAAATTGATTTATTAACAAATTAGATTATAAATAAAAGAAAGCATAATGAAAAGAGAGCTGATGATTAATGAGCTTGCTAATACCGGCGAATGGGATGTTGTTATTATTGGAGGAGGTGCTTCGGGCTTGGGTGCAGCAATTGAATCTGTTACCAGAGGGCTTAAAACTTTGCTTCTGGAGCAATACGATTTTACGAAAGGAACATCAAGCAGAAGTACAAAATTGGTGCACGGGGGAGTTCGTTATCTAGCTCAGGGCAATATCTCGCTGGTGCTGGAAGCTTTGCGTGAAAGAGGACTTTTGCATAAAAATGCTCCTCACCTGGTATCAAATATCTCGTTTGTAATACCTTCGTATAATTGGTGGACAATCCCTTTTTACACAAGTGGTTTAACTATTTATGATTTGCTCTCGGGGAAATATAGTTTCGGACGCTCGCTTCCACAATCCAAACATAATACCCATGAAAAGATTCCTACTGTCAAACTTCAACATTTAAGGGGTGGCGTTTTGTATCACGATGGTCAGTTTGACGACTCAAGAATGGGGATTACCATGGCTCAAACATTTGTAGATAATGGGGGTGTTGCATTAAATTATACTCCTGTTACGGATTTAATAAAAAGTAATAATAAAATTACCGGTGTACTTGCTGTTGATTCTGAAACCGGCAAAGAATACAAGATAAAAGCAAAGGCTGTTGTGAATGCTACAGGTGTTTTTGTCGATTCAATATTAAGAACAGACAAGCCTGAGGCTGACCATATTGTTAAGCCAAGCCAAGGTGTTCATATTGTATTGGACAAAAAGTTTCTTCCGTCAAAATATGGTTTAATGATTCCGAAAACTAATGACGGCCGTATATTATTTGCTCTTCCATGGCATAATAAAGTAATTGTTGGAACAACTGATGTGCCAAAGGAAACCGCAGAAATTGAACCGAGAGCTACTAATGAGGAGGTTGATTTTATTTTAGAAACAGCGGGCAGATATTTGTCGGAAAAGCCAAAACGCTCTGATGTTAAGACGGTATTTGCCGGATTAAGACCATTAGCTGCTCCTAAAAGTGGAAATGACAAGACAAAGGAGATTTCACGTGGTCATAAAATTTATGTCTCAGATACCGGTTTGCTTACAATCATTGGGGGCAAGTGGACTACTTACAGGCAAATGGGTGAAGATATTATTAACAAAGCGGTTAAATTGTTAAACTTGCCGGCTAAGAAATCAATTACGAGAAGCTTACATTTGCATGCATATAAAAAAGATGTAGACTTTAGTAATCCCATGTATTTTTATGGGGCTGATATTGATAATATTAATAATATGATAAAAGATGAACCTTTTCTTCGGGATTGGGTAAGCGAAGACTTGCAGATAAATAAAGCTCAGGTTGTATGGGCTTTTAGAGAGGAAATGGCTAGAAGTATTGAGGATGTATTGGCTCGACGAACAAGTGCATTATTTTTAGATGCAGCCGAAAGTATTAGAATAGCACCTGTAGTTGCAGAAGTTTTGGCTAATGAATTTGGATATGATAACAATTGGATTGACAGCCAGGTTAAAGAATTTTCAAAACTTGCCAAAGGTTATTTGTTAAATTAATTGTCATATCAATCCAACCCGGCTTCTGACCCGATGGAAAGTTATTTTATTTGACACTAACGATTTAATAATATTCATAAGTTCTAATGCTTGTTTAAAAATAATAATTTAATGATAGCAAATAATAAATCCGGTGAGGTAAAGCATATTAGTAAGAATGCAGTTAAGGTACGTGATTATTTAAAGAAAAATATTGTAATTGCTCACAGAGGTAGTCAGTTCTGGGCTCCTGAAGAAACCGAAGCTACCTTTTGTTGGGCACGAAATATTGGGGCAGATTATCTTGAGCTTGATTTGCAATTGACAAAAGATAAGCGTTTAATTGCTTTGCATGATTCTAACTTAATGAGAACAAGCAATGTTTCTGAAGTATTCCCTGACAGGGCTGATTTACCTGCCTCTGGCTTTACCCTTAAAGAATTGCGTAGTCTTGACTTTGGCGGATGGTTTAATAAAAAGTTTCCCGAAAGGGCAAGAGATAGTTTTAATGGATTATCAATACTGACATTTAAAGATGTGGTTAAAATAGCCGAGGGATATCATATTAAAAAGAAAAATGGTATTCCTGTAAAGGAGATGATAAATGGTAAATGGACTGGAAATTATATTTACGAGAAAGACCCCAATGAAAATGGGAACAGACCCGGGCTTTATGCCGAGACAAAAATGGGAAATCTTGAGAAAATTTTAGCAATAGAGCTAAAAGAACTTGGCTGGTCGATAAATGATAATGCAAAAGAAATTGTGACATACCCGGGTAAAATTGATATTGCGAATACAAATGCACGATTTGTCCTTCAATCTTTTTCGCATGAGAGTATACGTAAACTTGAAAAATATTTACCTGATATTCCAAAATGTTTGTTACTGTGGCATCAGGATATGGAGAATGATTTGAAGCAAAATTATATTGACGAAATAAACTTTGGTGTTGAAAATAATGTTCATGCCATTGGGCCTAGTATTGCGGGAGAACCAAATAATTATTCAGAGCTTACGGCAGTATGGATGACTGATTTGATACGACAAGCCGGAATGGATATTCATCCTTATACTTTTGATACAATTGAACAATTTAATGAATATGTGAGCCGTGTTGACGGGGTTTTTACAAATAGAGCAGATTTAGCATTACAATATTATGGCAGAGCTAGCATCAAAACAGCCCAACAGGTTTTAGAAGATTTAAATTATTAACAAATACCATAATGTCTTTTAGGGTTAAGGTGAATCATTTTAAAATTAAACTTATGTAAAAAGAAATGAATAAGTTTTCTCACTATTTATCAACCTACACTCATTTTCCTGCTTACTTCCCGATGCAAAAATTCTTAAAGATATTCCCAAGCGTCTCGTCTGTAGTTATCTCGCCGGTAATCTCTGCAAGATAATGAAGCACCTGTCTGATGTCCATTGCAAGCAAGTCGGTAGGCAGATTGTTTTGTAAACCTGCCTCTGCTCTTTCCAGTGCTTCAGCAGAGTGTTGTAGTGCTTCGTAATGGCGTATATTTGAAACAACAACATCATTATGCTTGAGATACGACAAATTAACTTTATTTAGTAATGTGTCAATAAGTTTATCAATATTAAAATGTGATTTTGCCGATATGTAAATAAGTTCATCTTTTTCTCTTTCAATATTAGCAAAAGCAGAATTATCTATGTCTGCTTCAGATTTTAAATCTGTTTTATTTACAGCAACAATTAACTGCTTTATACTTCGACTTGCTTTTATTGATTTAATACTTTCGCGAATATTTTGTGTAGAATCATTGGCACTAACCAATAGTAGTACAATTGAGGCTTGCTCAATCTTTGCTTTTGTCCTATCAATACCAATTATCTCAATCTTGTCTTTTGTCTCACGTATTCCGGCTGTATCAATAAATCGGAAAGTAATACCTCCAATATTTATTACATCTTCAATTGAGTCTCTGGTTGTTCCGGGTATTTCCGAAACGATGGCTCTCTCTTCGCGAAGCAGTATATTAAGAAGTGTTGATTTCCCAACATTGGTATTTCCTACTATTGCAACGGGTATTCCGTTTTTTATTACATTACCTACTTTAAAAGAATTTATCAGTTCATTTATTATTACTGCTATTTCGCTAAGAAGCTTCCCAAGCTCTACGCGGTTGGCAAATTCAACATCTTCTTCGCTAAAGTCAAGCTCAAGCTCTATTAACGAAATAAATTTAAGAAGCTTTTGTCTTAGTATATTAATTTCTGCAGAAAAGCTTCCACGCATTTGCTGCATGGCAATTTTGTGCGATGCCTCGGAGTCTGATGCAATAAGGTCTGCTACGCCTTCGGCTTGTGACAAATCTAATTTGCCATTTAAAAAAGCACGCTGAGTAAATTCGCCCGGTTTGGCAAGTCTTGCACCTGTGTCAATAAGTAACTCGAGAATCTTTTGCTGAATATATACTGAGCCGTGGCAGGATATCTCAACTGAATCTTCGCCGGTGTATGAGTGTGGTGCTTTAAAGATGCTCAAAAGAACTTCATCAATAATAACATCGTCACTCATTATTGTTCCAAAATGTATAGTGTTAGCTTTTTGCTCAGTCAGCATTTTATTCTTTGAGGCAGGATAAAAAATCGATTCGCAAATTCTTATTGCATCTTTACCTGAGACTCTGACTATTGCAATAGCACCATTCCCTGGTGCTGTTGCTATTGCTGCTATTGTTGAATTATCTTGCATGTTTTATGTTTTTCCGGTGCAAAGATAAGCCTTTTATGTGATTTGAATTTCTATTGATTTGTAAATAATATACTTTAGAACCCTCTTTTAGTTAAATCATGTTCCTTCTTTTTTCCTATTAAGAAGTTAAGACTTATAGCGGTCTTTCTCATAATGTATCTTCGTTGCTTAATTTTAATTAGCACTCGTTTTTTGCCTAACGAATAATTGATTGAATAAAAAACTATTAGTCCTCCTGTTGCGAGATATAATGAGCTACACCAATACTAATATTACTGTATGTGAAACTGTTGCCTAGGTGGGAAATTAATTCTCCCAATTTCAGACTTCCGGTTTCTTTTATTGCATCAAGAATTTTTAAAAGTTTTTCTTCTGTAATAAATTCATGAGCTTTCAGCTCACCTTTGGCAACATAGCTGGCAAGGTGGTTCTCAATAGTAGAATTAACAAAACCTCTCTCTTTGGCAATCTCTTCAATGCTCATTCCGCTTTTGTACATATTAAATGACAGTTCGCGTGTATTAACTTTCTTTTCTTTTTTAGCCTTGGTAGTTTTCGTTTTATGCCTTTTCTTTTTTGTTACCTTCTCCTCTTCAAGCATCTTTTCTCTTGATTTATATAATTCCGATTCCCCAATCAATTCTTTCGATATGTCTTTATTTTTAATAGATGCTTTTAGTATTGCTTCGGCTTTATATATCAACTGCAATTGTCTGAAAAACAGTCGTTCAAGCTCACGTAATTCACTTATGTATTTCTTAATCTTTTTTTCTGATTTTAAATCATTGATATGAGAGAATATCCTTTCGGAGAAAGATTTTAACAAAGGTTCAAAATACTCTTTAGCAGATGTTATTCTTTTCAATAGATAATTTTCGTAGTCAACACTTTCTTTATCAAAAAGGCTTGTAATTTGCTTACTAAACTTATCAGAAACCTCTTTTAGTTTTTCTGCATCATCTTGCAGCTCTTTTGCCCATTGGAGGTATAACTGCTTTGCCGACCTTGCTTTATCTTTATTGTAACTAATAACGTGATATCTAATCTGCGAACTTAGCATTGAGAGGTTAAAAGCATTTAACATGTATTCTCTTATAAATGAGTGAGAATCTTTTTCTAATCTGCTTGTCAGTTCTTCATTACTGGCTTTTGATTTTGCAAACACTTTTAACGATTCGTCAGGTTCTATACCGCTGCTCGGGAGTTGACCTGTAAGCACAAGCCCGTCTAATGAAGTAAGTCTCGACAAGGCAACATATACTTGTCCTGAAGCAAAAGCTTTTGAGACGTCTATAATTGCACGTTCAAAAGTCAAGCCTTGACTCTTATGCACGGTAATAGCCCAAGCCGGCTTAACAGGGTACTGACTAAAAGTACCTAGTAATTGTTCTTCAATCTGGTTTGTTTCTTTGTTCAAAGTGTACCGCTTATTTTCCCATGTGTAAATATCGACAATTGCAGGCGGACTTCCGTCATTAAACTCTACCTCAATTGAATCGGAAGAGATATCACTAACTATTCCAATCTTACCGTTAAAGTATCGTGATTCACCCGAATAATCGTTTTTTATAAACATAACCTGGGCATCTTTTTTTAATTCAAGAGTGAATGGTAAAGGATATTGATATTCTTTAAACTCACCCTCAATCTCTGCATCGAAAAAATAGCTTTTTCCGGGTAAAGACCTAAGACTGTCTTTATTCAAATCATCAGCTTGATAATTATGGGTGACCAAACGAATATACCCGTCGCCTTTTTGAGACTTAAAGTCAGGCTTATAGTGTTCATTCAGAATATCATAGTCTGCCGTAGTTAATCTGCTTCTTCGAAGGTGATTAAGCAGTTCTATAAATTGTAAATCATCTTGTCTGTAAATTTTATCCAGTTCAATAAAGATAGGTTTGTCGTTTTTTAGGGCTAAAGCTTCAAAAAAGAAAATGCTTGAATAGAACTGTCTAAGATATTGCCATTCGTCATCTTTCACAACCGGAGGTAATTGCCATAAATCTCCAATAAATAGTATTTGCACCCCACCAAAGGGACGATTATTTCTTCTAATTGATTTAAGAATAACATTAATTGCGTCGAGTAAATCGGCACGCAGCATACTTACTTCATCAATAATTAAAAGCTCAAGCTCCTGAAGCATGGCACGTTTGGTTCTGTTCATTTGCCTGTTACTAAGAATAGACTGAGGAGTACTTATTTGTGTCGATATCTCATCGCCATAGTTAATATTATTTGAAGGTAAGAAAGTCCCGAAAGGAAGCTGAAAAAGAGAATGTAGTGTTACACCACCTGCATTTATTGCAGCAATTCCGGTAGGAGCGGCAACAATCGTATTTTTATAACTATGCTCTGTAATATACTTCAGAAAAGTGGTTTTTCCGGTTCCTGCTTTTCCTGTTAAAAAGACATGACTATTTGTGCTATTAATAAATTTGCTTGCGTATTTTGCCGCTTGGCTTGTAAAACTAACCATATATAAAGAATATTATTTTTTAATCCTGAAGTAAGCAAATGTAATAATTCTTTAACTTGTTAACTAATCAAAAAAAAAATTAGTAGTCTTTTCATTTATAATTGGTAAGTTTTCATTTAATTTACATTAATATTAATTATTAAAAATTGTGTTGTGAGTGTTGCAGAGATAGAAAGTTATAACTTACGTGGTAATTATTCTAATTATCGAATTATCAGGAATACAATAGATCGAAAGCTTCATAATAAAAGTGCTGACAATATAAATGGCTATGTGCCACCTGTGCTTGAGATTAAATTATCAGGCAATGAAAAAATAACTTTAGATATCGAGTTGGAGGATATTCATTTTATTACTCAAGCAAATCAGTCACTTGCCAAGGATTATATCCGATTGATATATATGGCAAATAATGGTAATTCATCTGCAAAAGCTGAGATTGAGAACAAACGAAGAGCGTATTTACAACAAAAGGAAGAGTATTACTCAAAGTGTCGTTTTATTACAAATGATTATGTTGTTCCGTCGTGTACAGATAAACAATACAGCATAGCGGAGATTAGTCATAAAGGTGCAAGCTTACTGTCTTTAAGTCAAGAAGCTTACCCAGTACCTGATTTCTCGATTTTAACATCAAGTGCCTTTCCGTTGAACAAGGAAGAGAGGCAGAAATATGTTAAACAGAATATTAATAACCTGGAGGACTTAGTTGGAGAAAAGCTTGGTTCAGATGAGGTTCCACTTGTTTTTGCAATGCGTTGTGCAATGTCAAAATATATTCCCGGTTTAATGCCCACTTATTTGAATGTTGGTGTAACACAAAGAACTTTTTTGGCTTTAAGAAATCTGTATGGATACCATGCTGCCAGTAAGATTTATTTGAATAACTTACAGAATATTTATCAAATTCTTTTTCCTGATAAAGTACAACCGATATTTGTTGATAATTTATCCCGTCACTCTTTTCGAGATATGTATAGTTTGATACAATATTATTATGAGGAGATACAGGGAAAAGACGAGAAACTGCTTATTGATCCTTATTATCAGGTACTTTTCTTTGTTGATGAGGTTTATAAGTTTTATGAGAAAAACAGAGAATTACTAAACTCGCTATTTATAAAGGATAAGAGTTATCCATCGCTTATTTTGCAAAAGATGGTTTGGACAATACGTGATAAGGAGTCTTATCCGGGTGTTTTATACAGTCGTCATTCACGTACAGGTCTTGGAAATCAGATTGAGAGTTTCCCTGAAATATTTGGCGAAGATATAATGACAGGTGTGGTAGATACTATTGACACAGAGTTTTTTAATCCTGAGGAAATAAAGGAGGATTTTCCTGCTATTTATCATTTTTATCCTAAACTTGAGAATCTTGAGAAGAAACTTGAAGGGCCTGCTACCATAGAGTTTGCTGCTGAGTCTTTTGGGGGGAATCATTTTTTTGCATTGTTGCAATTAAATAATTCGGAAATGACAGGTCGGGCAACTTTATTGTCCGCAATTGATATGTATCAGAAGAAATTCATAAGAAGGCAAAGGGTTTTAGATTTAATTCATCCATATCATTTGCGTCAAATATTTTCGGATAGTATTGATAAAGAGTCCTTTGAAAAGTTAAAATTCTTTTGTTCCGGAATATCCGTTTTGCCTAGGTTAGCAGTTTCATGTAAAATATATTTTACAGCTGAAAAAGCTATTGAAGCCGGAAAGCGTGGCGAATCGGTATGTTTATGCAAGGAGCAATTTGTACCGGCAGATACAATAATAATGGGGGAACTTGATGCAATAATAAGTTTAAATCCTGCAGCAATACATGTTGTAACTGCTTGTTTAAGTTATGGCGTTCCTGCATTCTTAAACCTTGAAAATTTTCATGTAAAGATAAGAGGCAACAGTCTCGTAAATGCCAAAGGAATAGTAATAAACGAAGGCGATTGGATTACCATATCAAGTAAGAATAAGAAGATATTTTTGGGGAAAGCTGATTTTATGCCGGCACGGTTCCAACGCTATCTTGACGGACAGACTTTAGAGTTAAATGAAAAGGAAAGGAATGTATTTGTAAATTTAAAGAAGGCTTTTGAGGTTTATAATAAAATAACCGATGGCTTGAATTTCGAGGATATTAGTGATTTAAATGATTTAATGAAGATTATCCAAACCGTTCTTAAAGATGAGCCGGTTAAGGCTTCGAAGTTTATGAACTCGTGGTTTGATTTACATAAAAACTATTATTGCGAACAGGTACTGAAGAGTACACTGGGAATGCACAAAAATCAGCACGATTTATATAAACTGCTAAGTGACGAAAGGCGGATATACTTTTTTAAAACTGCAATCTCAATCTGTATTGAGAAAAAACATGCAGGTTATACTGCAGGTGCGTTTATGCTTGGCAGATTTCTTAGTTTACAACATTCATGTCATTTCTGGAAATCTTTCTCGGCTAACGAAATTGCGTTTATGTTAAATGAAATTGTATTGTTTGAAAAGTATATAGATGTTTTAAATGAAGTAGGGGAGAGAAAGGTAAACAAAGCCGTTGATTATATACTGGATAAAGGGCTCGAAGGTATTGAACTGCGTTTTAATGATGTAAAAGAGCTGATTACTTTAAAACTGATTCATCCGGACTGGGAGCATTTGCTGCTTCTTGTTGAAGGGAGGTATGATAAGCAAAGCCTGAAGCTGGCTAAGATACTTACAGAACCTTATTCTTTCTTTTTTGATTATTCAAAACCCTGGTCTATAAATAAGCTAAAACAAATCTGCGAAAGCGAAAATATACCCTTACCCGACCAAGATTCAATTTAAGGTAATTGGTTCCAAGCAATAATTATTTCATTTGCGAGATAGCCTTAATGTTATTCTTTGCATCTTTGAAGTTCTTTTGAGTGATAAATTTTGCTATCTTATAATATTTATTGTTGTTTAAATATTTTTATTAAATTTACAGCACTTTATATTGATTAAGATTAATAACATGAGTTTTTATTGTATTTCCTAGACTTGTGTGTTTATATATCATGATGTTATTAAATAGATTTATTTTAAAGAATATTGGTTATTGGTTATTTGTTTTTATATCATTCTGGTATAGCAATAGTACAACTGCACAGATAAGCAATATTACACTTCCTTCATTTGTTTATGTGTGCGAAGGAGGAGAAACTACAATAACCCCAGTTTTTAGTCCATCATCAGCAATTGTAGATTCAGTTATTTGGACAGGACAGAATTATACAATGCTTCCTGATAGTATATCTATTTCTATAGCACCAACTTCCAATAATTATTATGTCATTACTGCTTATTCTGATTCAATACCATTTATAGATTCAGTATCTTCTTATATTGTTCCACAACCAATTGTGTCTTTTTCTTTTCAACCGGATAGTGCTTGTGCAGGTGAACAAATAAACTTTACTCAAAATATTCCTGCGGTTTCTGGTCAAACTTATAATTGGAGCTTTGGAGTTTCTGGAGATATATCTACATCATTTAATTCGAGTTATAGTTTTACAAATATTAGCAATGATATAATAAACTTCCCTGTTGTTTTAACCATATCAATGGCTTATTCTAATACTACATGTGTTGATTCTCAGACCATAGATGTTCCAGTACTCCCAGTACCTGATGCATCTATTATTGATATGACCTATCCAAATGTAGATGGCCCTTTTACAAATTGTATTACGGGAAGTGCAACTGATACCTTTAGTATTCCTATTAGTTTTAGTACAGCAACTCAAAGTTCTAATTCGGAGTACATTATTGATTTTGGCGATGGAAGTAGTATTGATACATTTCTGTATTATCCTACTATGGGTGTAATCCACAATTATTTATATCAAGGTTCATATCTATTAACATCAATGGTTACAAATACTTTTGGATGTACTTCGATATCAACAAATAATGTTTTTAATGGAACTAATCCGGGAGGTGGAATTATACCACCTGGTAATACTACAAATCAATGTGCACCTTTTTCTATTTACATGAATATTGATGGTTGTTCATTAAATACTGTTGGAACAACATATTATGTTAATTTCTCTGATGGGACTGATACATTATTTGAACATCCTCCACCTGATACTTTATACCACACATATTATTCAACATCTTGCGGAAATGCATCAGATGGTGTTAATATTGATAATATTTATAAAATACTTTTTCATGTTGAAAATGGCTGTGGATATGCAAATTCAACTGTAGATCCAATTTCAATAAAGGATAAACCAGATGCTGGTTTTATTATTTCACCAGATACTATTGGTTGTATAATGTCAACAATATTTACAATTACAGATACGTCGTATTCAGGGAATACCTTAAGTGGAGTTACAAATGTAACCTGTGATACAGCATATTATTTTAATTGGGATATTAGTCCTAGTACAGGATGGACTATTGTAAATGGAAATCTTGGCTCATATCCACCAAGCCCATTTACAAGTGGGTCACCTGAGATTGAAATTATTTTTAATGCATCAGGCATTTATACAATTAGTCAATACATTGGTAATAATGGATGTGGGGATAGTTTTATTGAACATTATATTACTATAGTTGAAGAACCTGAATTAGTTGTTAATGCTGATACGACAGAAGGGTGTATTCCCTTTTATTTAAATATTGAAAATCTTTCTACAGGTGATAGTATTTATCATAGTTGGACCATAACGCCTTCAACAGGTTGGTCTTATGAGAATTCAACTAATCAATCTTCAGAACCTCAATTCCTTTTTTCAGAAACTGGGACATATAGTATTCACTATCAATTAACTCATTTTTGTGAAGTATTGGATACTACTATTATTGTTGAAGTTTATGATATCCCTTATGTTTCTTTTCCTGCCATTCCAGACCAATGTGGACCATCTGAAGTCATAACAAATGTTAGCTTTATTGATAATGGGTCTCCAATTTTAGATTATTCATGGATTATTAGTCCTTCAAATGGATATAGTTTCTTGAATGGTACAGACTTTAATTCACAAAATATAGATATTTTAGCTAATCAGGTTGGGCAATATTTTTTTACTATAACTGCCAGCAATATTTGTGGTAGTTATAGTATGGATCAACAGTTATCAATTTTAGAATTACCCGAGGTGGTTATTTCTGGTGATTCAGTATTATGTTATGGTGAAAATACAATTTTAACAGCTACAGCTTCTGGGGGCACACCTAGTTATTTATATCAATGGGATAATTTTGTTATTGATGATGAAAATATATTATTACCTCTTACATCCGGACAGTATAGTGTGACAGTAACTGATGCAAATTCTTGTTTTGCTGTTGATCAAGTATATGTTACAGTTAATCCGATTCCTTCGGTAAGTATAGGTTCATTAAGTTCAGTTTGTATTGATGCATTACCGTTTAATCTGAATGTAGGTATACCTGTTGGAGGTTCTTGGAACGGTTTAGGTGTGCTAGATAGCTTAACAGGTTTATTTGATCCTTCGGTAGGGGGTTCAACGACAGGCACAGTTATTATAGATTTATCTTATTCTTATGTTGATTCAGTTACAGGATGCAGCGATACAGCAACCTCAGGCATAACAATTAATTCTTTACCAGATGTGTATGCCGGCGATTCATTAG
>JANTGP010000042.1 GCA_024762835.1 Bacteroidota bacterium | reverse complement strand
AAGGTTGCAAATATTAATTGTTCAAGCAAATGAAGAATAAACTGTTTTTATTAATATTTATATTATCATCCTTAACGATACAATCTGTAGCTCAGGTTTATCTTACAAAGCCATATCTGGAAAAGGCTAAAGAACAGACAATTACTTTTTATGATGTTCAACAGGCTTTTTATAATTGGACAAACTCAACAAGAGCAGATTTACAAAAAGGAACAAAACGGTTTAAGCGTTGGGAATGGTTTTACGAGCCTAGAGTTTACCCGACAGGTAAAATGCCTAATCCAAATATTAACTTTATCGAATGGCAAAAAGAACATTCAAAAAGTACATCTTTTAATAAAAATGCTTATCAAAGCAAGACTTCTAATTGGCTGTCTATTTCACCTAATGAAGTTCCAATTCCTGTTGACGACCAAAATATAATTGGAATGGGGCGTATTAATTGTATTGAATTTCACCCTTCCGATCCTGATATTATTTGGATAGGTGCATCTCAAGGCGGTTTATGGAAAACAACAGATGGCGGAGCCACTTGGGTTTGTCTGACTGATAATTTACCTTTAAACAGAATTAGTGATATTGAAGTCGATCCCTCAAATCCTGATGTGATATATCTTGCAACAGGTGATATTGAATATTTTGGATTAAATGTTCTTGCATACGGCTATGAAACAATTTACGGACTTGGTATTTATAAAACTACAGATGGCGGAATAAATTGGTCGCCTTTAGGTTTGGATTTCTCGTTTACCGATTTGGATAATACTCTTTTGAGAAGAATATTTGTTAATCCTAATAATCCTGAGGAGCTTGTTGTAGCAGGAATATCCGGTATCTTAAAATCTTTTGATGGAGGTTTGAATTGGACTAGCGTTTATAGTGATATGATTATTGACCTTGATAAAAATCCTCTTCGCGATAGTACTTTATATGCAACCGGTCTTTATATACCAAATGTCGGAGGTGTAAACAATATTTTAAAATCAACAGACTTTGGAAATACATGGGACACCTTAAATACTGCAATAATACCAAGTCAGAATCATGTTTTACGTTCGGAGCTTGAGATTGCACCATCTGATACTTCTGTAATTTATGTACTAAGTTGCGGATTAAACGAAGGTTTTTATGCAATGTTTAAATCAATTGACGCCGGAAATTCATGGTTTGCTGTAGCTGCTCGCGATACAAGTGGTTTTTCTCTTTCGTCGCCAACTGCAAATATTCTTGGATGGGCTGATGGCGGATATTTTAATAATCCCCTATTGCCACCGGATGAGGGTGGGCAGGGTACCTATGATTTAACTTTGGTAATTGATCCGCTCAATGCGGATAATATCTATACGGGAGGAGTTAATATGTGGGGCTCAAACGATGGAGGATTGACATGGAGTTTCGCTTCAATGTGGCTTAATATTTTTGGTGCAAGCGTTCATGCCGACCAGCATTGTTCGCAAATAAATCCACAAACCGGTGAGTTATTTCAAGCCAACGATGGAGGTATTTATAAAACAAGTAACATCCAACTCGGTAATATCGACACAATAGTTAATTGTGTTAATATCTTTACTATGGAGATAATTCCTGATTGTTATTCGCTTCCAACTGATTGGACTGATATCAGTAATGGAATACATATAAGCGAGTACTACCGCATAGCTACTTGTCGTAATTACCCGGGAATTATCATAGGTGGTACTCAGGATAACGGTACTTTTATGATGCGTGATGGTAATTGGCAAAATATATATGGCGGAGATGGAATGGATGCAATGATTGACCATTACGACCCTGACATTTTGTATGTTACAAACCAAAGTGGTGCTTTAAGTAAATCAATAGATGGTGGATTAAGTTTTACACCGGGACTTGAAGAG
Organism: Bacteroidota bacterium; assembly: GCA_024762835.1. Lineage (GTDB taxonomy): Bacteria > Bacteroidota > Bacteroidia > Bacteroidales > M50B96 > JANTGP01. The sequence continues at coordinate 17,285 of JANTGP010000042.1, read as the reverse complement.
CCAATCACAAATTCGGGTGAGATAGGAAATTGGGTTACACCTTACGTAATGCATCCGCAGGAATCTAATATTATTTACACTGCATTTCAGAATGTTTGGAAAAGTATTGATGGAGGTGTCTCATGGACGAAGATTAGCAATATAGGTACTGCCGGCAGCTCGGGCTCAAATACCTTTAATGTCTTGGCTCTTGCTCCTTCAAATCCCGATTATATTTTTGCTGCCAGACCGGGTGCTCTTTTCAGAACTAAAGACGGGGGAAATACATGGGAAACTTTATCGGCTAATTTACCTCTTAATGATGTGGTGATAATGTCACTTGTGGTTGCTGACAATGACCCCGAATCAATTTGGGTCTCATTTAATGGCTATGAGGATGGTGTTAAAGTTTTTTATTCAAGTGATGCAGGAGATACATGGGAAAATATTTCAGGAAACTTACCCAATGTGAGTGCTAATACTCTTATTTATCAATTCGGGACTATTAATGGCGTAAACCATGCTTTGTATGTGGGAACGGATATCGGCATTTATTACACAAACGATTCAACCCAGCAAACAGCTGTTAAATGGGTCGATTATTCTCAAGGATTGCCAAATGTTATTGTTTCCGACCTTGAAATCCAATATGGTAGTCAGAAATTATATGCAGCAACTTACGGTAGAGGTTTATGGGAATCCGACTTATTTTCGCCCAGTGTAATCGCCGGAATTATTCCCGTTGACAAACCTGAGTTTTCATTGACCGTTTATCCTAATCCCGCTACTAATTTGCTTAAAGTTAAGATTAAAAATGCAGAGCCGGGAGATGTTAAAATTCAGATGTTTAGCTTGCTTGGGGTGAAATTAGTGGAATATGATAAGCAAATATCCGGCTCCTTTAATGAAGAATTTGATATTAGTCATTTCAATAACGGAACCTATCTTTTAAAGCTTACTCTTGGAAATATTGACTATTCTTATAGAGTTATTAAAGTTGAATAATATCTTAATTTATGCTGTTGTATAATATATGGCTGTCTTTAATTAGCAATTAACAAATTTATATATGAAGGTTCTAATCTTTTCTTTTCTTGCTTTATGCTTCTTTTGGAAGACCGACAAAATTGAGCTTATTCAGTCATATTCTCAAGATTGGATTGCAGGAGTACCGGATGGCAATAACGGAACAAATTATATGTTTAGCATTAAGGTTCTGAAATCGTCAGAACATCTTATGTTTGATGAGCTTTGGATAGGTGATGAGAAGGTCCCTTTTCGTTTATTTACTGATATTCATACAACAGGTAATACTAGCTTTGCAAAAAATGATACAATATTTATACGCGGACAGATAATAGCCGATAATTCTTTTATCGGTCAAGATAAAAAAACGAATGAGCCGGAATCCTCAGATGCTACCATGCCATCTCCTCCATTTGAGTATATTGGCGAAGCTTTGATAGTTTATTCTTACAGAGGGCGACAAAAGTATCTTGTTGTAAAGGATATAGAAAAAAAGAAGAGTCAAATAAGACCTTAAGCCGTAATATTTTGTACCTTTACCAAATACTTTATTTTATTTAAACTGCTTATTATGTTACCAAAATTTTTAATTGCTGATAATTCTCAGGATGCTCCTGATAATATCTATGTTGTTCATACCCAATCACCAACATGTATTTTTGAGTGTGGTATTGATGAAATATTTGTAGATAATTTTACAATTCATTGGATTGGACCAGAACCGGCTGATGATTATGATTTAAAAGGACTGATTACTTTAGCAGACCAATTTATCGAAGATGAACTGGAAAATCAGGAAAGCTTATTTGACGAAGATATGGAATAAGCTTTTGCCGATATAGAGCATTTAATCGTGAAAGCTTTTTCTAAACTATCTACCTAATTTATAAATTTATACTTAATAATATTGACATTGCTTGATTATAACCGGAATAAATAGATGTCAATTGTTGCTTATCGTCAGGAATTGGTGGATAATCTGAAGATAGTGGTGTATAATAAAATGTCTCATCATTTTGGGATAAGAATATTGCAAAATTTGTCACTGTCGAAATGTTTATTCGCTTGCTAACTTTAAACTTTATTCCAAAGATTGGCCCAATACCAATTGTCTTATTTGTATTTTCGCTACCATTGGCGTAGCCTCCATCCCAATAATTTGCATCGTTTTTACTATAACTAAAAGATGGTAGCATATCTAATCCGTAAAATACTTGCCATCTGACATTAATATTTTTTGTAAACTCCCAACCAATTCTTGCATTAACATAATACTGCTTGCTCAAATAATGAGAATCATCATCATCATAAGGTGAATTAAGATCCTTCTGGTTAAAGTTCCCACCTATTGCAAACCTAATATTTCCGGATTTTAAATGACGGCGATAGTTTACAATGTAATTAGGCTTATATGCAGATGGGCTACAAGTACCATCAGAATAAAAGAAAAACTGCCTAATAAATCCGGTAATATCAACCCCGATTTCATTTTTATAAACTTTTAAATTTTCACGGGTATCCTGTGCGAATACTGATAATAATGCCATAAAGATAATAGCAACTGAAAGAAGAATTTTCTTCATAATATTTAGTTTAAGTTGTTGGCAATTTAGCAAAATATTCTTTTAAGGCCAAATAAATACTATTTTGTATATCTTTGAATTTGATAATTCGTACTTTCGGTAATATATTTATTAATAAAATAGAATCTTGAGAATAAGTCGTTTGATAAAGAGATGTAATTGGTATCCGGTTTTGGCAGGACTTGTTATCATCGTTTTTGTTCTCTCTCGTCTTCCGGTTTTGCAATTACCATTGTATTGGGACGAAGCATGGGTTTATGGTCCGGCAATTAACCTTATGGCTGAACGAGGCTTAAGTCTTTTACCTGATTCAATTCCTGTATATTATTCAAGAGGGCATCCTTTGCTTTTCCATTTTCTTGGTGCATCCTGGATAAAGATATTCGGTAATTCAATGCTTTCTCTTCATTCATTTGCTTTGACAATAACTACTATTTTACTTATAGTTGTATATCGATTCGGTAAAGAGTTTTATTCACCTTCAATTGCTTTACTGGCTGTTATTGTGTTGTCGTTGCAACCTGTATTTATTGCACAATCGGTATTTGTTTTACCCGAAATGATGCTTGCATTATTTAGTATGCTTAGTCTTTATTATTTTTTAAAGGGGCGGTTTCTTTTATACTTCATCTTTGGAAGTGCCACGGTAATGACGAAAGAGTCCGGTCTGGTTGTAATTGCTTGTATTACACTTTTCTATTTTATTATTAATCTTACAAAAAAGAAACAGGCTGTTTTTACGGTAATTATTAATGCTCTGAAGTATCTGTTGCCGGTTTTAGTATTATTTATTTTTCTGATAATTCAATATTTCATTCAATCATGGTTTTTATTTCCTGGGCATACCGGACTAATAAATTTCGACTTGGCTACAGTTTGGGGTAAACTTACTGAGGGTTACGGTGCTTATTTGTTTATTTATCAAGGAAGGAATTTGTTAACTCTCATAGCTTTAATTGGCTTGATATTTTATTTTATCCGAAAGAAAAAGTTTAGAGAAGATTCTCATGTAACATTCCTACTTTTATTATTCGTATTAGGATTCTTATTGTTTAGCTCAATAAACTTTTTCTCAAATCGCTATATCCTTTGCATACTGCCGGCATTTGTTTTTATCACTATTGGTGTTTTCTTTAAATTAATTACTAATAAAATAGTGTATCTTAGTTTTATTATTATTCTTGTTTTCTCGCAAGTGCATCAGTTTAATAAACTTACAAACAGCGACCATAACATAGGTTATGTCAATGCCGTAAAAGCTTATCAATCTGTTATTAATTATTGTATTGATAATAATCTTCAAGATAAATCAATTTATGCCTATTTTATTACTCGTACAAATATGACTAATCCTTATGCCGGTTATGTAGAGAAAGGGCAGGAGTTTTCCAATGTTCTAAGTGAATTCAGCCCAGACACTGACTACTATATTTTCTCGAATTTTGATAGTGATAAAAATAGTCTGGAGAATCGTAATAAACCCTATTTGAAGTTGATAAAAAAGTTTGAGTACCGGCAAGCTTGGATTGAGTTATATAAGAATACCGATAGATGAATATTTTTCTAAAGTCTATAATTTACTGATGTATCCTTTGGTATAAACAGGTAAGACTTTTAATTGCTTTGAAAAAAGACAAAATCTAATATCTTTTTCAAGAAATGAAAGTTTTGATTTTAGTCTTGGCGAAGAGGACAAAACAAAGTTATATAAATCAGCTGAAGCTTGATTGTAAAGCTCACTTGCAATTGATACCGAATCGGAATCGGAACTAAACTTATTTGATTTAAGTAATGCCTGAGATAACTTACCTGCAAAAAGTGTATCTTCGATGTTAATTTTATTAGTCCAGCCCGAGCAAAGCAAGAGGATATTTTTATTTTGCTTGAGCAGGAAATTCAAGGCATAATCAAAGTTAATAAACGAGGCTATTATCAATTGGTCGGCATTTTTGGCTTTTAATATTGCATTAGTACCATTTGTTGTAATTATGGCAAGCTCTTTATTTTCTGTTTGCTTGCCAATAAATTCGTAAGGAGAGTTCCCAAAATCGAAACCATCGAGTTTAATACTTTGATTCTCACCGGCAATTAATCGTCCCTTCTTACGATGTTTCATTGCATCATCAATTGTAAGAACAGGATAAAGCTTGTTTATTCCATTGCTTAATGCAAGGCAAATTGAAGTTGATGCTCTTATAACGTCTATTACAACAACAATCTGCTCATCCTCTTTGTACAAGTCGTATAGGGCAGGGGACAGGCATATTTCAACTTTAGCTTTTTTCAATGCTATGCTTTATAAAAAGGTGCTTTTACAATTTTTGCTTTAAGAGCTTTGTTTCTTACCCTTATAAATATCTCGGTGTCGAGTTTGTAAAAGCCTGTTTTAACATATCCCATTCCAATGCCTTTCTTCAGCATAGGCGACTTAGTTCCTGATGTTACATAGCCAATTTCATTTCCCTCGGCATCTTCAATCTTATATTCATGACGTGGTATTCCTCTGTCTATCATCTCAAAAGCCTTTAAACGCCGTGATGGTTTGTCTTCTTTTTGTTTTAGCAGATATTCTTTGTCGATGAAATTGTTACCTTCGTTAAATTTGGTAATCCATCCCAAGCCGGCTTCAATGGGTGATGTGGTGTCGTCGATATCATTTCCGTAAAGACAAAAGCCTGATTCCAGGCGAAGTGTATCGCGGGCACCAAGCCCAATTGGCTTAATACCAAATTCTTCACCAGCTTCAAAAACGGCTTTCCAAAGTTTATCCCCGTCTTTATTATCAATGTATATCTCACAACCACCCGAACCGGTATAGCCTGTTGTTGAAAAAATAACATCCTTAATACCGGCAAAGTCAATCTTTTTAAATGTATAATACTCCATATCCTCAACAGAAGCATCAGTAAGCTTTTGCATAGCTTTTAGAGCAAGTGGTCCCTGAATAGCCAGTTGAGCAATTTCGTCTGAAGCATTATATAATTCCTTGCCTATTTCCATGCCCATTTCTTTAGCATGCTTTGCACACCACTCCCAGTCTTTCTCAATGTTTGCAGCGTTTACAACAAGTAAGTATGTCTCAGCATCAAATCGATAAACCAATAAATCGTCGACAATACCACCTTTACCATTCGGGAAACATGAATATTGAACCTTTCCGTCAGTTAAAGCCAATACATCATTAGAGGTTATCTTTTGAACAAGATCTGTTGCTTTAGGACCTTTTGCCCAAAACTCACCCATGTGAGAAACATCGAACACACCTGCAGCATTTCGTACTGTTATATGTTCGTCATTAATTCCGGAATATGATATTGGCATATTATATCCGCAAAAAGCTTCCATTTTAGCACCCAATTCTATATGGAAGTGTGTAAAGGCAGTCTGTTTCATAGCTTTATATTTTTTATAGTATTATCATATTAATGATGCAAACATAATAATTTAGATAATGAAGATTTAGAAAATAATGATTTTTCTTTTAGATATTATTTTATCACAAATAGAAATGTTTTTATGAAACACATATACTATTATTTAACCAATACTTTTCCTGTCATTTCTTTGGGGATGCTAAGTCCCATTATTTTTAGTATTGTAGGGGCTACATCTGCAAGAATACCATTGCTAATATGTCTAAAGCTGCTGTTAACCAATATTATTGGAACAGGATTAAGAGAGTGTGCAGTATTTGGACTGCCATCAGGATTAATTGTGTAATCTGCATTGCCGTGGTCAGCAATTATAACTATGGTATAATCATTATTAGCGGCAGCTTTAACAACTTCGCCAACACAGGTGTCAACTGTTTTTACGGCTTTTAAAATTGCACTGTAAACTCCTGTGTGGCCTACCATGTCGCCATTTGCAAAATTAAGACAGATAAAATCTGCCGATTGTTTATTCAGTTCATCAACTATTGCATCTTTAACTTTAAAGGCACTCATCTCGGGTTGCAAATCATAAGTTGCAACTTTAGGTGAGGGAATTAATATTCGCTTCTCACCTTCAAATTCATCCTCACGACCTCCTGAAAAGAAAAAGGTAACGTGTGCATATTTTTCTGTTTCGGCAATTCGTATTTGCTTTAGCCCATTTTTTGAAACAATTTCACCAAGTGTATTTGCTACATTTTCTTTATCGTAAACTATTTTTACATTTTTAAAGCTGTTGTCGTAACGTGTCATTGTAAGATAATAAAGGGGTAGAGCTTTCATTTCAAATTCAGGAAAATCTTGCTGGCTTAATGCCATTGTAATTTCTCGCAAACGGTCGGTTCTGAAATTAAAACATATTACAACATCATCAGCTTTTATTTTCCCGATAGCTTCCTCGTTTTCATCAACTATTACAATCGGTTTAATAAATTCATCTGTTATTCCATTTTTATATGACTCTTCGATTGAATGTAAAATATCTTGTGATTTTGTGCCTTTCCCGTTTACCATTAAATCGTATCCGGCTTTTATACGTTCCCATCGTTTGTCTCTATCCATTGTATAATAGCGTCCTGTAAGACTTGCAATACGTGCATTTGATGATTTTAAATGCTTTTGAAGATTAGAGATAAAACCCAAACCGCTTTTAGGATCGGTATCACGGCCGTCTGTTAAGGCATGGATATAAACATTTTTCAAGCCATATTCATCAGTGATATCACAAAGTTTATAAAGATGAGTATCTAATGAATGTACACCACCTGATGAAACCAAGCCTATAAAATGAACTGATTTATTATTTGTTTTTGCATAAGTAAAAGCTTCTTTTAATACCTTATTACTGCTAATACTTCCATCTTCAACTGCTTTGTTTATTCTTACAAGGTCTTGATACATAACTCGTCCTGCACCAATATTTAAATGTCCAACCTCCGAGTTTCCCATTTGCCCTTCAGGCAAACCTACATTTTTACCACTTGTATAAAGATGAGCATTAGGATTATTCTCTAAAAGTTTATCAATATTTGGTGTTTCACCCGTATAAATAGCATCTGATTTATCGTGATTTCCGATTCCCCATCCATCAAGAATCATTAATATGGTTTTTCTCATTTTGTTTGTCTTATTAATATATTATTGTTTACTGATATACAAACTTAATTGAAATTTGTTTATCAAATGATAATAAATATAATAATATCAGGAAAATAAAGAATTATTTCTTTTTATTCTTATTTTTACGTTCGTTAAATCTTTTCTTTGCCTGCGATACTCTTTTCAAAAATGCAGAATCAGAAACAAATTTCTTATCTTCAACAGTGTCGGAGTTATTAATGGTTCTTTGATATGAATATTTTTCCCTCTTTTTTCTTTTCTGATCGGCTTTTTCTTTTTCGATAAATGCTTCTTTTTTACTAAATTGAATTAGCACATCATCGTATATTCCTTCGTAATAGTCGAGGTAATCTTTAAGAAATGTTATCGTTGAATCAAATGTTTGTCTGTTGTATCCATGTTTCTCCAATACTCCGTCGTAGAAAACAGTTTTATTTCTAGCATTCGCCGGTAATTTGTGTTTTGTTAAATATGCGTCAGCTAAATGTATGTCCACTAGCACATCAACAAGAGTGTCTCTAGGAATTAGATTTGCAGGAATTCTAACTTCCTCTTTTTTGCCTGAGCATGATGAAAAAATTCCAACAATTAGAATAATGATTAAATATCTCATTTAAATAGCTTTTAGCATAAGCTTGGTTTACACTGCTATTTTGATTTAATAGCAGCAATTCCCGGAAGTTCTTTACCTTCGATGTATTCTAATAATGCACCTCCACCTGTTGAAACGTAACTGACCTTGTCGGCCATATTGTATTTATTGATAGCAGCAACCGAATCGCCACCACCTATTAGAGTAAAAGCTCCTTTTTTTGTCACTTCAACCAATGCTTTGGCAATCTTTTTCGTTCCGTTCTCAAAGCTCGACATCTCAAATACACCCATGGGTCCGTTCCATAAAATAGTATCTGAGTTATTAATTACATCAATAAATTTATTAACTGATTCCTGACCAATATCAAGTCCCATCCAGCCTTCTTCTATTTCATCTACTTTGCAAAGCTTTGTATTTGCGTTATTATCAAATTTATCAGCAACAATTGAGTCTGTAGGCAAATAGATGTTTACATTATTCTTTTTTGCAATATTTAGAATGTTCAAAGCCATGTCAAGTTTATCATTCTCAACAAGTGAAGACCCAATATTTCCGCCAAGGGCTTTAATAAATGTGTAAGTCATACCACCTCCGATAATTAGGTTGTTAACTTTGTATATGAGGTTCTCAATTATCGATATTTTACTTGACACTTTTGCTCCTCCGAGAATTGCAGTTATCGTTCCGGTAGAATCGTTTAGTACTTTGTTGATGCTGTTTAGTTCATTCTCAATAACATATCCAAACATTTTGTCATTAGGGAAAAAGCCGGCTATTATTGTTGTTGAAGCATGTGCTCTGTGTGCAGTACCAAAAGCATCATTTACATATACGTCTGCCATTGATGCAAGTTCTTTTGAGAATTGAAGATCCCCATTTGTCTCCTCTTTATAAAATCTGAGGTTTTCCAGAAGAAGTACTTCTCCGGCTTTTAGCTTAGAGGCAATTTCTTTAGCTTGGTTTCCAATACAATCAGGGGCAAACTTTACTTCTAAACCTAATAGTTGCGACAGGTGGGGCACAATGTGTTTTAAGCTAAATTTATTCTCGGGTCCATTCTTCGGTCTACCCAAATGAGACATAATTATAGCACTGCCACCATCATTAATAATTTTCTTAATTGTTGGAATTGCTGCCCTCATACGGGTATCATCTGTAATTTCAAAGTTTTCGTTTAGAGGAACATTAAAGTCAACTCTTACTATTGCTTTTTTATTCAGGAAGTTATAATCATCAAAATTCATAATAGTATTTTAAGTTTAATAATACACGGACAAAGGTATAAAATATTGTTATGAGAATAAAAAAACCGGCATTATAGCCGGTTCTAAAATCTAAATGTTCCTTTTAATATTATTTTACATGACTATCTGAAACTAAATGATAGTCTTTAAGATTGCTAATCGAAAATGCTTTAATGTCATTTTCTTTAAGAGTTTTATTCATAAAAGAATTAGCACCGTATTTAAGATTTAATGCTTTGTAGCCAAGCAAATTCAAGAATGCTGCTACAAAAGCCGAATGGTGTCCTGTGTAGCAATAAACAACAATTGTTTTATTGGTTGGCAAAGTATTAAGTAGAGATGTTCTGCTCAATGATTCGTATGGTTCGTAAAGCTTTGAATTGGGCAAGTGAAACTTGTCGTAAAACTTTTTTGGCCAATAATTTACAATATAATACTTGTCGGGAGATTTAAGAAGTTCTTCAATTGTTATTTCAACATCTGATGTTTTTTGAAGCAAATCATTAGCTCTTTTTTCGAGTGCTTCGGCACAAGTAGTTTCACAACTTTTAATATATGGATAATTGCCGGGAGCATTTAAAGAATCTGTTTTAGAAACTAGAATATCCGAATAATCGGCATGAGTATTTGATATCCATGTATCTGTTGCTAATTTATTATTCCAACCGCCAATTCCCCATTTCATTGCATAAACATTATAGTAGTTTAGTAATCGTAAAACTCCTGCAACATAGCTTGCATCATTTCCATCGTAACCTACAATAATAATTTTATCTAACTGAGATGGTATTACATCATCCCATAAGTGTTTAATAATAACCGATGGAGAAACATTAACGGAGTTTTTTATATGCCCTTTTGCAAAGTCTTCAGCTGCTCTAATATCAATCAAATGAATATTTGAACTAAGCTCTTTGAAAACTTGTTCAGGTTTTATTACTGATGGGGCATTTTCGTTAATGTAATTACCTTCTCTTTCAAAATGTTTGATAAGAAGAGGAAATGCATTAAACTCTTTAATAGTCCCATTATCCTCATTATCAACTTGAGAATTGTTTTTACTACCGCAACTTATTACTATGCTGCCTAACAGAATAAATGACAATATGTATAAATACTTCTTCATTATGAATAATTTAGTTTATTATCGATATTATTTTTATAAACTTACTTTAGCAACCGCCTTCAGCACCTTTCTTTTTCTTCTTTCTTTTTATTTTAATCTTCTTTTTCTTTTTTGAAGAACCAATAACTGCACTTCCCGATACTGATTTTACAACCTTTGCATAATCATATTTAGGCTTCTCATCAAGATAGTCCTTCGGACTTATATTCTGGGCAAGCGTGCCGGTTTTACTGTAATAGGAATATCCACCCAGTAAAATTCTATTGTTGTTAAAACCCAGCTGCTTAAGAATCATCCAAGGCCCACAAGCTTCGTCATGAGTTTTGGCATATAAAATATTAATCTTGCTTGTATCCTTAATTAATTTGTCATATTCATCGGCAAGTAAATATTGTTTGGGAATATTAATTGCTCCTTTAATATGACCTTTGATGAAATCATGAGGATTTCTTAAATCTATAAATCTGTATGATTCATCAGCACTGTTAATAATTTTTAATACTTCCTCCGGTTTTATGGTTTCATTTCTTTGCAAAACTGCTTTTTGCATATCATCAACTGAAACCACAAATTTTCTCTCTGGTTCCCTCATCGTCAAAAAACCTATAATAATTAATATTACAAAAGATACAATAATTAAAGGTAATTTAAGTGAAATCTTCTTATGGTCTTTTAAGTGTGTTTGTTGGTTCATCACAAAATATTTTAATAAAGTAAGAATAATAGTTTATCCGCATCCGCCTTCGGCAGCAGCTTTTCTTTTTCTCTTTTTTACTACTTTTTTCTTTTTCTTGGTATTTGTTGAACTACCTGCTACTTGTGTCCCACCGCCAAAAAACTGTCCTGCTGCTTTTCTGAATTCATATAGAGCAATTTCAGTAGAGGATGCTGTTTGGTCAGGTTCTTTAGCTTGCATTATAGTTTCTATCCATCGGTTAAGCCCGCCTTTCATAATAAATAGATTTGAGAATCCTAACCTTCGGGATAACATCCATGCTTGACTTGCGTAAACCGTACCATTTGAATAAAATATGGTTTTTATACCTTCTTGGTCTATATAAGCTTGCCAGTCAGGAAGAAGAAGGCTGTCCAGGGGAATATTGATTGCATCAGGCAAACTGAATTTATTATATTCCTCAGCCGGTCTTACATCAATTAATTGTACAGAAGGAACTCCGTTTATAATATTATCGGCAACTTTATCAGTTGAGACAAAACGGGTTTCATCGTTTAGCTCAGATAATAATTTGTCGGGACCAATTTCCGTAGTATGTGATTTCTCCGGCAAGAATGCCAATATTACTCCTAATAAAACAAGAAGTGATGCTGAAATTACGTATTTAATATTCATAGCTGTGTTATTAATATTCTACTTTATCTACTTTTTTCTCTATAAGCGATGTTACATAAAAGGCTGCAAGTGCTATAAGAATCAATATAAGAACAAAGGTGCCCTGAGAAATACCAAGAGCATCGAAAACCATCTTATCAACAGGTACTTTGTCGTAATACAAATCTTTAAACAATGAAAAAGATTCGCCATATAATAAAATCCCAATAAAGATTCCTCCTAAGAAAAACATGGCATCTATTTTACCTATTGCACTGGCACATACACTTGTACCGGGGCAAAAGCCTCCAATAATAAAGCCTAAGCCCATTATTACTCCGCCAACAATTGCCGATTTAAGAAATATTGGGTTTACATAAATCAAACTTAAATCAATCCAGTCGAAATAACTAAAAAATAAAAGTCCAACTGTAGCAGTAATAGCGGCTACAAAAAATACTCTCAGTACAACAAAATCGTATCCGTAAAAGACACCGGCAAGTTTTCTTGAAGATGAGAATCCGGCTTGTTCGAGTACAAATCCAAATCCGATTCCTATTATAAAAGCAATGACAAAATTCCATTGTCCGCCTATTATATCCTGTGTAATTAAAGGTCCCATTTTTTATATTTTAAAGATGATAGCTTTATATCCAAAGTTTTCTAAATATGTATGCAAATATGTATGCTGTCCCAAAAATTGAAAGCATAGAAACAAATCCTGCCGTTGAAAGGGAAGCCATACCACTAAGGGCTGCACCACTAGTACAACCTCGTCCTAGCTGAGAACCAATGCCGAATAGCATTCCTCCGGCTACTGCGGCAATTAGTCTGGTTCTTGAACTGATTTTTGGTGAATGTTCAATCTTTAGTTTAAAACGGCCTGCAATTGCCCCCGAGATAATTGCCCCCAATAAAACACCCAGCATTTCATATACCAACCATGCTTTCATAGGGCTTTCTTTCTTTTTTGTATATTTTCCAAAAAATGATGAGTTTTCGGCATGTGTAGGAGCAACAGTAATTACACATGTTGCAATAGTGTCTTTTACTGCACCACTTGCACCTAATCCTCTGCCTGCAAAAAAGAATGCAGCTAACAAAACAATCCCCAGCAGTACTCCTGCCAGATATGGATTCATGTATTTTGTACTTTTATTTTCCATTTGTTTTTATTTTATCAATATAAATATCTTGTTACTTGACCTGCTTCGACCATAATAAATCTAAAAATCAATCCTCCCACAATTATTAAAATAGCAGGTATATTTATTGGTATATGTTTACCCATTAGCTCGAGAGATTCGAGAATTGCCGGAACGACCAGGCCTAATCCAATAACAAAAATCCAAAATGGCACTGTAAATTCACCTCCTAGAAATAATTCAGCAGCTTCTATTTGAACCTTTGAACTTGCCATAAAACCCATTAAAAGATGAACAATGAAGAACAACTCAATACCAATAAGTATTAAATCAATTTTACTAAATACCCTTCTTTCCGCAGAGTCTTTTGATATCCACATTATGCTTGCTGCACCTGTTGATAATCCTGAAACAAGAAAGAGAGGTCCTAAGATGGAAGTATTCCATAGAGGTCTTGCATTGAATGCCGAAAGTAGAATTCCGGTGTATACTCCCAGGATAATTGCCAGTATAATAATTATCCATGCAAATATTTTAATATTTTTTCTACACCAGGCTTCAAATGTATTTAGAAAAGAAAACTTCCAATCCCAATTTGGAAATATCTCTTTAATATAAACAGCTGACCAGATAAATGACAATGGTGTTATTGCCATTAATGTCCATGCACCCCATGACATTGGTGAATCTAACCTTACTGTGGTATAAAGTTGCCAAAAATACAATTGATGTTTTAAGTCTAAAAATAAGGCTAATAGTCCAAAAACAAGAGCAAAGGGTGCGATAATAGGAGCTATCTTGACAGCAGTTGGATATTGTTTTTCTTTTCCTTGAATTGTGTAAAGAGCTGCAAAAAATAATACTCCAGCAGCTAATCCCCCAAGAAAAAGATAAAGAGGTATTTGCCAATGCCAGATATGTAAAACCGGATCAATATTGAGGTTTTGTCGTCCGCTTACTAATAATTCTTCTTTCATCTTTCGTAATATTTATTTTTATTCTTTTTATCTATTAGAAATAAAGAATTTACATTAAATTTTAAGGCTTAAATAAGGTAATAAACATTTGGATTTGTTCCTGCCTCAGGTGCTAGGACTTTCCATTTCCTGTTCTTCATTACTTGAGAAACTTCACTCAAAGGGTCGTCTAAATCACCAAAATACATACAATTGGTAGGACAAACCGAAACACAAGCAGGGTTCTGTCCTTTTTCTACTCTGTGAATACAGAAAGTGCATTTGTCAACATAACCGTCGGGGTGTGAGTAGCGTGCATCGTAAGGACATGATTCAATACATGCATTACAACCAATACATTCATAATGATTTACAGTTACAATCCCTCCCTCTTCGTAATGACTGGCACCTGTAGGACAACACCTCACACAGGGCGAATTATCACAATGATTACATCGCTCGGAGCGAAGTTCAATTTCAAGATTTGGATATTTGCCGGCTGTTACTTCTACAACCCAATCACGACAGTATCCTATCGGAACATTATTTTCGGTTTGACATGCTACAACACAGTCGCTACATCCTACACATTTCTTTGTGTCTATTGCCATTGCGTATCTCATGATTTAACCTCCTCTTTTTTTGGTTCTTCTTTAAGAAAAGTTACAAAATTTCCTCTCATACCTGTACCTCCCATAATAGGGTCAAGCATCACATTTGTTATTAATTGAGTGTCGCTGGCCCCTCTACCATGTGCTCTGCTTAATCGTTTGTTTGAGTGTCCAAAGCCATGTACGATATATACAGAATCCCAGCGTATTCGTTCTGTAATTCTTGCTTTAACAGGAAAGCTTGAGACAACACCATCTTGGTTTTTTAACCAAATGTATTGGTCATTCTCAATTTCCCACTGTTTAGCAACTAAGGGATTAATCCATACCGAATTTTCATCCATTAAATCAGTCAAATTCGGGTTATTTGATGTTCGGCTAAAAGTATGCATTGGGGCTCTTCCGTAAATAAGTCTGTAGAATCCTTCATCCGGTTCGGGATGGGCAGTATACACTGGCATTGGGTCAAAGCCTTCATCTTCAATAAGAGTAGCATAAAGTTCAATTTTGCCTGTTGGTGTGTTAAACTCAAAATCTTCACCATCTTCAATAAATAAACCGCCTTCATTTCTTTCAAAAGTCTTTACACCAATCTTTCTCATTTCTTCAAGTGATGAGCCTACTTTTTTCAACTGCCATTCCAAAACCTCTTCTATATTATCATATCTAAAGTAATCATCAAGTCCTAGTTTTTTTCCCAATTCCTTTGCAATCCACCAGTCGGGTTTACTATCCCATCTTGGTTCAGCTGCCGGCATTCTCAGAGCAATTTGTGGAACTCTGTGTTGAGCAGCCCTAATCATATCATATCTTTCCAAATATGTACATTCAGGAAGAACAACATCAGCATATCCGGTAATTTCCATTGGCATAGTATCTATTGCAACCAAAAGTTCAAGACTGTCAATTGCATCAAGTGTAGTCTGCCTGTTTGGTAATGTCTCTATCAGATTTGTTCCGTTTACTATCCATGCCTTATAAGACCAGTCACGCTCTGCTGATGGGATTGTTGCATCGCAAATACCTGATGCAATTGTTGATGCCGCTAAATTGTACTTATCCGGGAAAGCATCACGCCATGTTCTTTTAGGTGTAGGATATTTAGGATGAGGAAACTTTGGTAAATGGAATTTTTCGGGTAAATAAAAACCTCCTCTCTTTCCCCATGAACCCAATAAAGCATTTAAAATTGCAACAGCTCTCAGTCTTTGTGTGTCATCACCATACCAAGTTACATGTCGCCCGGGATGAATAATAACAGATGGAGATGCATTTGCCATTTCAATCGCTGTTTTTCGGATAATATCAGGCTTGATTGTCGTTATCCCATATGCCCATTCAGGTGTCATCTTTTCAACATGCTTTTTAAGATCTTCAAAGCCAAAAGCATATTTTTCAACATATTCCTTATTATATTTTTTCTCATAAATCAAAACATGTATCCAGGCAAGTAGTAGTGCAAGATCGGTAGCAGGTTTTATAGGTAACCAATATTTTGATTTGGAAGCAGCAGTTGAAAATCTTGGATCAACAGTAATTATAGTAGCACCTTTATCAATTGCTTCCGACATCTCCTGAACCTGCCCGTTATGCATGTTCTCGCCAATGTGAGAGCCAATTAGTACTAAACATCTTGTATCTCTAATGTCAGTTGGTTCCGGTGATCCCAGTCCACTTCCGAATGTTGTGTAGAATGCTACTTCTCTGGGGCCTCTACATTGAGCATAGGATGGAGCTGTAACATTTGTTGAGCCATAAGCTTTAACCAAATGACCAAGAAACTTACCTCCTGAACCATGTGTAAATAAAGCAAGAGATTCCGGCCCATATTTAATAGCAACCCTTTTCATCTTTTCGGCAATATAATCAAGGGCTTCATCCCAGCTTGCTTTACGAAATCTTTCATTTCCTCTTCGGCCAACACGAATTAGTGGTGTTTTTAAACGGTCGTTATCGTAGTACATTCCTACACCACCTGTTCCTCTCGGACAAAACCTTCCATTACTATGAAGATCATTGTCGTTTCCGGTTATTTTCCAGATTTTTCCTTCTTTATTAGTGTAGGTCCATCCGGCACATTTCCAAAAACAGATTTCACAATAGGTTGGGTAACGCTTTGCTTTAGAATCGTCTATTGGTTTTTCATTTTCCAAAAATGAAGGCATCCAATTAAGTACGGGCTTGGCCATTGCTAATCCACCTGCACCAATTGACGAAATCTTGATAAATTTTCTTCGATTTGTTTTCATATTCTTACAAATCTGATTTAGTTAAGATTAAATTTCCTTTTGTCATTTCAAATATAATCATATCCTTATCCATTTCTTTTAGATTAAACTTTGTTACATGTATAATCTAATTTCATTAATTTTATATTGTAAATATAAATTGCTGATAAAAAGAACAATACAGGTTCTTTAGAATAAGTATAAATACGAAAACATGTTATATAGCATGTTTGTTATGTATGTATCTCTTATAAATTTGCTTGTAATAATAAACTTATGTTCAGAATAATTTAAAAAAAAGTCATTTCTGAAATAGTGACCTTTAGATTTGAATAATTAATAATTGTTGACATTTTACCTAATTTGAGTTTTTACAAAGCATTTGCTTAACAGCTCTTGGTTAATAAT
>JANTGP010000041.1 GCA_024762835.1 Bacteroidota bacterium | reverse complement strand
CTTACAAGGAAATGAAATAATAAAGGTAAATGATATTTTAGGCAAGGAAGTAATTACCATTGATAAAATGAGTTCCTCAAATGTAAGTTTTGAAAACAAACCGGCAGGAGTTTATTATTTATCAATAAAAAGAGATAACGAAATAAATGTTTTTAAGGTGGTGAAAAGATAGAGTTATCAAAAATGTCGCATTTGCTGGTTGAATCTACCAATATAATAATTAAAAAAGGACAAAAATAACTAAGCAAGGGTTTCGCTTTAAGCGAAGCCCTTGCTAAAAAGTACTTTTGTTTCCATTCGTTTATTGAAGATATTTTTTTTAATTCAAAATTCAAATACCTTTACGACTTTAGAAATATATGATGTTTAAGAACTAAAAATATTTTAACACAAAAAATCTTATCATGAAAAAGCTAGCTTTATTTATTGTAATACTTATTACCACTTTTTATTCTTATTCACAAGACACAATTGTTGTTCAGACTTTAAGTTTTGATTCAATAACTACACGGCGTGGTGTTTGGGCTTTTCCCGATACAAGTCACAGCTACAGGAAAGTATTAATGCAATATACTTTAAAATGCGATGCTGCAACTACACAAGATGGATACGCTTGTGGCGAGTGGGATTATTTAACCTATACTAATATTTATGAACATACCGGAATGTTGGATTCAACTCTGGCGGAGCATCCTTTATTTGTGATGGGGGCATCTTGGCCCGATTCATTTCTGTATTCCACAGATAACAGTTATTCTATCTATCAACAGCAACAATTTATCATTAATTATGATTCTATTATTAATGAAAATAATTTTTTAATAGGTTCGGATATAAGCGCAATAGACTATGGTGCTGCAAACGATGGTCATGCCCAATTTTATTGGCCTGATAGTGTTCTTATGCAATCAGGTATTACAGCAGGCGATATTTCAGGTATTCAATTGCATCTTGAGTCTGCCGGAAGTATGATAAATAAGCTTTGTATTAAGATGAAATCGGCTAGTAGTTTCAGCTCTTCGGTATTTGATGATAGTGGTTTTACTACGGTTTTTAGCGAAAGCACTTATATTACAGGAAATTCATGGCAAAGCTTCAATTTTACAACAAACTTTAATTGGGATGGAACAAGCGGTATAATTATAGATTTGAGTTATGATAATGATTCTCCAGGCGTAACAGGTTTACTTTATGGCGAAATATTACCATATCAAGCAGCAGTTTATGCTGAAGGTAGTGACAACTATGTATCAATTGACGGTGAGAATTTTGTGACTGTACCTGTTGATACTTTATCAGGATTAATATCCGATGAAATAACTATTTCGTTTTGGCAATATGGCGACCCTAACTATCAACCTCAAAGCGATTATCTTTTTGAAGCACGTAATGCCTATAATAAAAGAGTACTAGGTAGTCATTTGCCATGGAGTAATGGTAATGTGTACTGGGATGCCGGTAACACAGGTAATAGTAGTTACGACAGGATTTATAAAGCGGCCAACCTTAGCGATTATGCCGGTAAATGGAATCATTGGGCTTTTACTAAAAATACACAAACCGGTTCAATGAAAATATACCTTAACGGAACACTTTGGCATGCAGGAAGTGGCAAAACAAAACCAATGACAGGAATTACCAAATTTGTAATTGGTGCAAGTGCAATAGAAACAAGTTTTTACAAAGGATTTATCAATGAACTCAGAATTTGGAATAAAGAATTATCGGCAAGTGAAATTAGCGATTGGATGTATAAATCAATCGACAGTACTCACACTTCCATCAATAACCTTATTTGCTACTATACCTTTGACGAAGAATCGGGGTATGTGGCTAATGACTTATCGGGAGTAACAGGCAATGCATATTTGATGGGAGCACCAACAAAGGGAGATGTTTCCGGCGAAGACTATTTTATGAATCCTGAACCGGCTAATTTCCGTCCAAATATCATTTTTACTCAAGGTGATTATATCTCACATATCGATACTGTTATTGTAAACGATACTGTTTATTCTACACCGATGTCGGTTGTTCAATACGAAATTGGAACAAACGAAGTTCATGCTGTTGACACTGTATGGCACAATCAGGCAGGTTGGTTTTATGTTTACAATAGCAATGGGGATATTATAGATTCAACATGGTTTAGCCCTCAATCGCAATTAAATAATCAAATCCTTCAATATTATCTACCGCCCTTTGAAGTTATCAATCAATACGAAATCGGACGTTATATTACTCCATACGGGATAGGTTTAAGTTTAGGTAGCAATGGTTTTACATGGACATACGATGTTACGGATTATGCATCACTTTTGCATGATAGTGTTGATTTATCTGCAGGAAATCAGCAAGAACTTATTGATATTAAATTTATAATGATAGAAGGAACGCCTGCTAGAGATGTAAAAGAAATTACACAGATTTGGGGGAAAAGAGCTTCTTATCATTACAGTGCCCTTGATGAAGATACAAAACTTTCAAATAAGCGGATTGGACTTAATCCTGATGCATCAACATTTAAAGTAAAAACAAGAATAACAGGACACGGACATAACTCGTCAAATGGCAATTATCCTCATTGCTGCGAATGGAAAGACAACACTCATTATTTAATAGTAAATGGCGATTCGGTTGTACAATGGCATATATGGCAGGATTTTGAATGTGCCCAAAATCCTGTTTATCCACAAGGCGGAACATGGCCCGGAGCTCGCGAAGGATGGTGTCCCGGAGACAAGGTTCATGACAATGAATTTGAGATTACTCAATACGTTTTGGGCGATTCGGTTGATATTGATTACGATATTTCTGATGTTCCCGCATCAAACCCCGGAATGGGTGGTGGTAATTATGTGATGGCTATGCAACTCTTTCAATATGGAGCTCCTAATTTTAATAATGATGCTGAGATACTCGACGTAATCAGCCCTAACGATTTTGGATATTATTCAAGAGAAAACCCTATTTGTTACGAGCCCAAAATCTTAATTAGAAATGCAGGTTCCGATATTCTTACAACATTGGTGTTTGAATACTCTGTTTCGGGAGGTACAACAAAAAGCTATAACTGGGTAGGCTCTCTCAATTTTATGGAAGAAGAGATAGTTAGACTACCTATAGATAATGATGACTTTTGGATAGGAGACGGTGATAATATTTTTCAGGTAAGCGTAAGTCTTCCTTCCGGTAATGCCGATGAGAATTCAGATAATAATTTATATAGCAGCACTTTTACTTTGCCTGATGTATATGATGATAACTTTATAATAATGTACAAATCGAATAACCTGCCACAAGAAAATTATTACGAAATAAAGGACATGGATGGAAATGTAGTTTTCAGTCGTTATACTGCAAATGCAAGTACAATGTATTACGATACTTTGAACTTAACAACAGGCTGTTATACCCTTAATTTATACGATACCGGAAATGATGGTTTGTCGTATTGGGCATATCCCGAGCAGGGAAACGGTTATTTTAAACTTAAAAAAATTGGTGGTGGAATGTTAAGGACTTTTGAATCGGAATTTGGCTATAACATCATGTATTCCTTCTCGCTTAGCGATGGTGTAAGTATTCATGAAAATAACAACAAACTGAATATTGAATTATTTCCAAACCCAACTAAAGATTTTGCTTATTTTGACATTAGTGATTATACGGGAAATATTTCTGTTAAAATATTTGATGCAATAGGAAAAGAAGTTTATACTGATATATTTTCGGTCAATAATTCTTTTACCAAGAAATTAAATTTAGGTACACTAAAACCCGGGGTTTATTATTTAAAAGCTTTGGGAAATAATGTAAATTACAGCAATTCAATAATTATTGAAAAATAAATTCTAATGGGAATAATTCAAATAGAAAAGATGGAATTCTATGCCTATCACGGGCATTTTGAAGAAGAACAGGTAATTGGCAGTCATTTTTTGGTTGATGTAAGTCTTGAAACAGATTGCAGTAAAGCTGCCCAAAGTGACAATTTAAAAGATGCTCTTGATTATCAAAAGGTTTACAGATTAATAAAAAGCGAAATGAATGTAAAGTCTCACTTGCTTGAGCATATTTGTAAACGTATTCTTGATAGACTGTTTAACGAATTTGATATTCTTGATATAGCAACAATAAAAATCAGAAAGTTAAATCCCTCAATGGGAGGAAAAATGGATAATGTAAGCCTAACAATGACAAAGATGAAAAAATGAAAAAAAGCTTGCAAAAAATCAATTGATTTTATTTATCTTTGCTGTCCATTAAAAAAATGGTCAGTTGGCCGAGTGGCTAGGCTCTGGTCTGCAAAACCAGCTACGGCGGTTCGAATCCGCCACTGACCTCAAAGTTGAAAATAAGCCCTCTGACAGTTAAATGTTTAGAGGGTTTATTATTTGTAGCGGATGGGGCAAATCCTCCAGTTTTTTGCAACTGAAATAACGGATGATAACTTACACCAATTATAGCATAGTCTTAGAATATATTCGTAGTCCTTGATAGAAATTGTACAAATAATATTACTCTGTTCAATTTTGTATAATTTCCGAATGCTCTTGTATTATCTTCATTCCTCATCGTATTTGTTGTAAAATTTCTGACTGAAAGAATATTGTTTCAGGTCTGTTCTGAGAATTTGTAATCGTATTTATTATATTTGTAGCTCAATTTAGTTGTTTCTCTAAAACCATTTCGCTCTATGAAGCTGAAGAAAAAACTGTACGAAATAATATTTGAAGCAGACACTCCGGCAGGAAAAGCTTTTGATATTATTCTTCTGGCTATAATTATAGTGAGCATTTTTTTGGTAATGTTAGAGAGCATCAACTCTATTAATCTTAACTACAGCAATTTGTTCTTTTGGTCGGAATGGATAATTACCATTGTGTTTACAATTGAATATATTCTTAGGATATGGATACTGCGAAAACCCTTTTCATATATTTTTAGCCTTTATGGGATTATTGATTTTCTTTCAATTATACCTACTTACTTAAGCCTTTTTATTATTGGCAGTCACAGTCTAATGGTTATTCGTGCCTTACGTTTGCTGCGTATATTCCGTATTTTAAAAATCTCGCGGTATACAAGCGAAGGTGGGAAAATAATGGCTGCTTTAAAAAACAGCCGGGCTAAAATAAGTGTCTTTCTTTTTGCGGTATTAATGGTGGTTTTAATAATCGGCACAATGCTCTATCTTATCGAGGGTGAAGAAAATGGTTTTACTTCAATACCCCGAAGTGTATATTGGGCAATCGTTACCATAACAACAGTAGGCTATGGAGATATTGCACCACAAACAGCTTTAGGACAAATAATAGCAAGCTTCACGATGATACTTGGTTATGCAATTATTGCAGTGCCAACAGGAATTGTAACAGCTGAGTTATCAAACAAATCAGGCAAAAAAATAACAACTCAGGTTTGCCCCGAATGTTTAGCCGAAGGTCATGAGCCGGACGCAAAGTTTTGTAAATTTTGTGGTGCTGAATTGAATGAATAATGTAATAATTGAAAAATTCTATTATCATGGAAGAATTGGCAATTGGAAGCCGTGTAGAACACACAATTTATGGCGAAGGAATAGTTAGTAGAGTAAATCTTACCAATTATGAAATATTTTTTGCAAACAGAGGTAAAGTGGATATTTCGAAAAGTAGTAGTAGCGACTTGGAGGTAATTGAAAAAGCTGAGTCTGAGAGTATAGGTGATTCGCTTACTCTGGCTCAAATTGAAGAATCAATAAGTTATGTGCTTGATAAGTTTGGTGCCTTGCAGGAGATTGTTCCTCTTGGAGATAAATGGCATGGAGGAACTATGTTGTTGCAACCGGAGAATCAAGAATTGAAACCCAAAGAAATACCTATTGAAGTATTTTTTCATAAAATTGTTATGCTACGCGATCGCTTACGGGTTTTAGAGCAAAGTATAAATAGTCATAAAGTATTGAGCGATGAGGATAAAGTAAATATTCAACAATATATAACACGTATTTACGGTAGTCTGACAACTTTTAATCTACTTTTTGCCGATAAAGAAAACTATTTTAAAGGTGCAGGTTCAAAATAACTAAATATTAACTATGTCTTTTAAAGGAATTGGAGCTGTTGTTTTATTTGTAATAGTGATGTTTTCGCTAATACGGAAAAATATATTACAACATAAAAAACTAAAAAAGCTGAGAGAAGAAGAAGAGAAAGGAAAAATCAAAGAATAATACACTTAATTTCATGAAAGGAAAAGTATTTGACAAAACAATATTATCATATGTGATAATTGCAATTGATTTACTTTTATACTTATTCCCTTTTGACAGTGACAAATACTTCTGGCCTGTATCGGCTTTTATTTTACTAAGCATACCGGCATTAGTTATTCTGATAAATTATACCACGAAAAATAAAAATAATTTGTGGCTTGCCGGCATATTGATTATTTCAATCTTTAGCTTCATGCCTTCGCTGGCAAATGCTTTTACCAATTGGGACGACCCCGACTATGTTTTAAATAACCCTTTTATTCGAAACTTTAGTTTTGAGAATTTAAAGATAATATTCACCGAACCATACATGGGTTTATACCAGCCACTTAGTATTTTGTCATTAATGATTGATTATTTTTCGGCTAATTTAAATCCGGGACATTTCCACCTTACAAATGTATTTTTACATATTGTCAATACACTTCTTGTTTATAGGCTTATCGAAAAGTTATTTTCAAATAACAAACTTGCAATCATAACTGCTGTTTTATTTGGTATTCATCCTTTGCATGTTGAGTCAGTTACCTGGATTACAGAGCGAAAAGACGTTCTATTTTCACTTTTTTTCCTTCTTTCATTAATTCAATATATTTCATTCGTTAAAGAGAAAAGAAACATAAGATATATTCTTGCAATTTTATTCTTTTTGGCATCGCTGATGTCTAAACCGCAAGGAGTAATGCTTTTTGCAAGCTTGTTTCTTATTGACTATTTATTCAGTAGGAAAAATAATTTAAAAATATTACTAGGCGAAAAATTACCTTTTATCCTTATTGCATTATTTTTTGGCTTTCTTACTCTCTATTTTTCTGCCGGTAAAACTCAAAGTGTTGATTTCTTTAGCAGGATTATTTTAAGCGGTTATACTTTTGCGATATATTTAATTAAAATATTTTTTCCGCTTGGGTTATCAGCTATTTATCCTTATCCCCAAAGCATATCTGTAATACATTATCTTGGTTTTATATTTTCAGTATGTGTTATGGTATTTGCATTTATTTCTTTTAAAAAGAATAAAAATATTACTTTCGGACTTTGGTTCTTTATCCTTAATATTGTTTTGTTTCTACAGTTTTTACCAAATACTTATGTGCTAATGGCTGATAGATATTCATATATACCATCTATCGGAGTGTTTATACTTATCGCCCTACTTTATAATTATATTGAGACAAAACGGGCAAAGTATATTAAATCCCTGCGTTTTGTATATTTTATTTGGTTTATCTTGTTGGTAATTTTGAGCATTGCAAGAGAAAATATTTGGAAAGACAGCATTAGCTTATGGAACGATACTTTAGAGAAATATCCTGATATTCCGGAGGCACTTAATAACCGTGGCTATGCTTATTTTGAGCAAAATAATACTAAAAAAGCAATGGCTGATTTTAACCGGACATTAAAAATAAATCCTGAATTTTCTTATGCCCTTGTTAATCGTGGCACATTATTTTTTAACGAAGGGAAAGACGATAAAGCTTTACGGGATTACAATAAGGCTTTACAAATTTTCCCCGGACATGTAAATGCCTTAATCAATAAAGGAATAATTTTAAGAAAACAACCAAAAGCACAAGAGGCTCTAAGTATTTTTAATAAGGCTTTAAACATTAACCCGTATTCAGTTGAAGCACTAACAAGCAGGGGTACTTTACACTCTGATTTAAAAGAATTTGACAAAGCTATTTCTGACTATAACAGAGCAATAGCAATTGATAACAAAAACGCTTTAACATATTCAAACCGTGGTTTGGTTTATGCCAGACAGGGAAACTCATTGGCAGCAATTTCAGATTTTACAACTTGTATCTCTCTCGACCCCGATTTTGCTGATGCATATTCAAACCGTGGCTTTACTTATTACAAATCGGGCAGTTACTATCAGGCAATATCCGATTTCTCTCAAGCAATAATTATTAAGCCCGATTTTGCAACTGCATTTATGAACAGAGGACGTGCATATATTAAAATAAACAATCGTAATAAAGCATGTTACGATTTTAATAAGGCTAACAGTCTTGGCCTAAAAGCAGCACAAAACGAAATAAAAAAATATTGCTTACAGGCAAAATAGATAATACAGTTTAGAGATAAAAAAATTAAGATACTGAATTAAAATAAATCATTACTTTTGCAATACATCCTTAACAATTTTAATTGATGTCTAAAGTTAAATTAAATATAACAGGTCTTTCAAACAGCCAGAATCAAACAGGTGCTTATGCTCTATTGTTATCTGAAGAAAACGGCGACAGGAAACTTCCTATTATCATTGGTGCATTCGAAGCCCAATCAATAGCTTTGAAACTGGAAAATCTTGATCCGCCAAGACCACTGACTCACGATTTGTTTTTAAATTTTTCAAAGACATTTAAGATTGACATAAGCGAAGTAAATATTTATAAACTTGAAGAAGGTGTGTTTTTTTCGGTACTTATTTGTAAGCACGAAGGAAAAGAAATAAAAGTTGATGCACGTACTTCGGATGCTGTTGCATTAGCCCTGCGTTTTAAATGTCCAATCTACACTACCGAAGAGATTCTGGATAAGGCCGGAATATATTTAGATTTGAAGTCTCAAAAGGATAGTGCTGTGGCAACCAAAAGTAAGAAAACTTCTAAGTGGGAAAATTACACGGTCAAAGAATTAAATGACGAATTGAAAGATGCAATTGAAAAAGAAAATTACGAAACCGCATCGGAAATTAAAAATGAGCTTGACAAACGAAAAAAGAATAGTTAACAACAATTAACAACAATAACTTCCTAATACAAACCATAATGGCTAAAAATATTATTATTACTTTCCTTTTTGCTTTATTATTATTCATTTCGCCGGCAAGAATCTATTCTCAAGATAATAAACAGGATGTTCAAATTGAGAATAGCTATAATTCGTCGGCTGCAACATTACAGCAAACAGATACCAAGAATGAAAATGTAGTTGTAAATAATACTGCAAAAATAGATATTAAGAAGCAAGTTGTATCTTTTGAAAGTGAGGGCTTTAGCATGAATAGCCTTTTTCATGGATTGTTAGGAATGCTGGTTCTTATATTAATTGCCTATGCTTTTAGTAGCAATCGTAAAGCTATTTCGTGGCGAGTTGTATTAACCGGAATTGCTATTCAGTTGGTTCTGGCCTTTGGTATATTGGAAGTCCCTGTTGTACAAATGTTTTTTGAATATATAGGAAGGCTGTTTGTTAAAATATTAGAATTTACGCGAGCCGGTACAGATTTTCTGTTTGCTGCATTCTCAACCGGTAAGATAGAAACTCCTTTATTGAACTTTGCCATTACAATTTTACCCACAATAATATTCTTTTCGGCCTTAACATCGCTGCTTTTTTACCTGGGGATAATTCAAAAAGTGGTTTATGGTATGGCTTGGGTTATGACACGTATCTTAAGGCTATCAGGGGCTGAGAGTTTATCAGTTGCAGGAAATATTTTTCTCGGACAAACAGAATCACCCTTAATGATAAAGGCATATTTAGATCAGATGAATCGCTCGGAGATGCTACTTGTAATGTCAGGAGGTATGGCAACTCTGGCAGGAGGAGTACTTGCTGTTTATATCAGTGTGCTTGGTGGGGGAGACCCTGTTCAGGAGCTTCTTTATGCAAAACATCTTCTGGCTGCATCAATCATGGCTGCTCCGGGTGTTGTTGTTATCTCAAAGATATTGCTCCCTCAGTCAGAAGAAATATCAAAAGATGCTGAGGTTACCAAAGAAAAAATAGGTAAAAATATCCTCGACGCAATATCAAACGGTACAGGTCAGGGGCTTAGATTAGCTGTTAATGTTGCTGCCATGTTGCTTGTTTTTATTGCTTTTATTGCAATGATAAATTATGTTTTTCTTAAAGTGGGCGACTGGACTTCTATAAATGAGCATATAGCTAATTGGACTAACGGGCAGTATAAAGAGCTCTCTCTGCAATTTATTCTGGGTTATACATTAGCACCTCTTATGTGGGTTATAGGTATAAATCCTCACGATATTACATTAGTTGGCAGAATACTTGGCGAAAAAATTACTATGACCGAGTTTATAGGCTATATTAGCCTTGCTGACTTAAAAGATGCCGGTGCATTTGCTCAACAGAAATCTATAATAATGGGTACGTATATTTTATGCGGCTTTGCTAACTTTGCTTCTATAGGAATACAAATTGGCGGAATAGGTTCTTTAGCACCATCAAAAAGAGTGATGTTAAGTCAGTTAGGCATGAGGGCTTTATTAGCCGGAACGCTTGCTTCTTTACTCTCGGCAACTATTATTGGAATGATTCTGGGTTAAGCCTTTGCAAGAGTTGCAATACTTACTTTTGTATTTTCAATTTCCAAAATCTTTTGCGAGCATGCTTCAAGGGTTGAGCCTGTTGTTACAACATCATCAACAAGTAAGATATGTTTATTTTTGAATAAGGACGGCTTATAAATTCCAAAAACAGACTTAACATTTTCCCAACGTTCAATACGTGTTTTCTTTGTTTGTGTTTCAGTAAACTTTACTCTCAACAGATTTGTATTATCAAGCGGTTTTTTCATACTATGCGATAATCCTTTTGCTATCCAGTTGCTCTGGTTATATCCTCTGGCTTTAAGCTTATCAATATGCAAGGGCACCGGTACAATAATATCTACTGATGAGTAATTATCAGATTCAACTAAATAACTACCAAAATAGTTTCCTAAGTCATAGCCTATTTCCTTTACCCCTTTATATTTTAGTTGATGAATTAAACTTTGAACCTTACCCCCTTTATCAAAATGCAAGAATGAAGTGGCATTATTTATCTTTATGCGTCCCCAGAATAATTTATTTACCGGATTATCCTCCGTCAAATGAAAATTTGTCTTAGGTAGTGCATATAAACAATTCAGGCAAATATAATCTTCGTGTCTGTGTAAGTTTTCATTGCAGGCAACACAAAGACGAGGATAAAAAATTCCCGTAAAATCATCAATCAGATTAATTATTTTATTATAAGCCTTCATTTAGTAAACTACATTAGTTTGTAGCTCATAAGATATGAAATTTATTTCTATAATACAAATTGAAATTAAAGCTCAACATTAGATATTCACAGAAATATAAAAATAACAAACTATATTTATCGTTAAAATAAATAAACTTGATATTCCAAAATTGTAACTATTTTTACATCAAATTACTGAGAGCATGGATACAGACATGAACCATAATATTGAAGACAAAAAAAATATGGGTGATCAACAATCGGATAACATTGAAATAACTGAGGTTAACGAACAAAACAATAGAGATTTGGCCGGGCTAAGAAAGAAAAAAAACAAATTTTATCTTAGGCTTTTATGGATATTATTTGCAATTCCTTTTGTTTCGGCAATTATCATCTTTACTTTAATATCATACGGGGAGCTAGGTTTTATGCCTACATTTGAGCAATTGGAAAATCCTGACAGTAATCTTGCAACTGAGATTATTTCATCGGATAATCAGATACTGGGCACTTTCTTTTTACAAAACCGAAGTAGAGTTGCTTATAAAGATTTATCGCCACATTTGGTTGATGCTCTTATTGCTACAGAAGATGCTCGTTTTAGAAGCCATTCGGGTATAGATGCAAGAGCTATCGGGCGAGCATTGGTTAAAGGAGGCAAAAACGGAGGAGGTAGTACAATTACTCAACAGCTTGCTAAGATGCTTTTCCCTCGTGAGCATTTCAGTTATAAAATAAAATTTATTTTGCGTAAGCTACGTGAATGGGTCATTGCTGTTAAGCTTGAAAGAAGCTATACAAAAGATGAGATTATAGCAATGTATTTTAATCAGTTTGATTTCTTAAATCTTGCAGTTGGAATTAAATCTGCTGCAAAAGTTTATTTTAATGAAACACCTGATTCATTAAGAATTGAGCAAGCAGCAATGCTGGTTGGTATGGCAAAAAACCCATCTTTTTATAACCCTATTCGCAGACCTGATACAACCTTATTTCGCCGCAATGTGGTGTTGGGGCAAATGCTGAAATATGGCTATATCGAAAAATCGGAATTTGATTCGTTAAAATTATTACCACTTGATATTAATTTTCAAAAAGTAGATCATAAGCTTGGTAATGCAACATATTTCAGAGAATATATGAGGATTACACTTAACCACTCAAAACCTGAAAGAGAAAACTACTGGTCATACAAAATGTTTCAGGACGATTCTCTTGAGTGGATTAACAATCCGCTATTCGGATGGTGCAATAAGAACTTAAAATCGGACAGCACAAAATATAATTTGTATAAAGATGGCTTAAGAATTTATACTACAATTGATTCGCGTATACAGAAGTATGCAGAAGAATCTGTTGCCGAACATTTGGGTGGCTACTTGCAAGAAGCCATGAATAAAGAAATGAAACGCCGTAAACATCCACCTTTTTCAGATGACTTGACTAAAGAGGATATAAAGCACATTCTTAATACTTTAATGAAAAGAAGTGAAAGATACAGGGTACTTAAAAACGCAGGTTTCTCGAAAAATGATATTAAGAAGCAATTTAATACACCTGTTGAAATGAGTGTCTTTTCGTGGAAAGGAGATATTGATACTGTTATGACACCAATGGATTCAATTAATTACTATCTTCATTTCCTTCAGGCCGGCTTTATGTCAATGGACCCGCATACGGGATATGTAAAAGCCTATGTGGGCGGAATGAATTACAAGCATTTTCAGTACGACCATGTGAAAACCGGAAAACGTCAGGTTGGTTCAACTATAAAACCTTTTCTTTATACTATTGCTATGCAAGAAGGTTATTCGCCTTGTTATGAGGTGCCATGCATCCCTACAACATTTGAAATGCCTGATGGTACAACATGGACACCTTCAAATGCCGGAAAAAATAAAAATGCCGGAAAGATGGTTACACTTAAATGGGGACTTGCAAATTCTAATAATTATATCTCGGCCTGGTTGATGAAACAGTTTAGTCCTAAACCTTTTATTAATATCATGCGAAAAGCCGGTGTAACAAGTTATATCGACCCCGTTCCCTCAATGATTTTGGGAACATCTGATATTTCTCTTTACGAGATGGTTGGTGCATATAGTACATTTGCCAATAAAGGTATTTATACCGAGCCTATTTTTGTTACTCATATCGAAGATAAGTATGGCAATCTGCTTTCAAGCTTTACTCCTCATCACGAGGATGTGATTAGCGAAGAAACAGCCTATCTGATGCTTAATCTTTTAATGGGAGTTGTAAGAGAAGGAACAAGTGTGAGACTTAGATATAAATACCATTTAATGAACGAAATTGCCGGAAAAACAGGTACAACCGATAATCATTCCGATGGATGGTTTATGGGTATTATACCCGATTTGGTTTCGGGAGTATGGGTCGGTGCAGAGGTAAGAAGTATTCATTTCGAAGGTATAAGACTTGGGCAGGGTGCAAATATGGCATTGCCTGTTTTTGCAAATTTTATTCAAAAAGTTTATGCCGATTCATTAAATTTAAATATCTCAACACGTGATTTTGATAAACCTTTGCGGAAATTTTCATTTGAATTGGACTGTGATAAAGTAAAGAAGCAAAAGCCTGATGATATTATCGATAAAGATTCAGACTTCTTTTAGTTTATTCCGATTAAAAATAAAATAACTTTATAGTTTGGGTACTATTTTAGCATAACGTAAATTCATGAGTATATTAATTCATACAGCGGAATTTTTAAAGCTACGTGATAAGGGAATTACCGTTGTTGATGTAAGAACAGCTTCGGAATTTAGCGAGAGTCATATTCCGGGTGCTGTAAATATTCCACTTTTTACTGATGAAGAACGTGTTGTTGTTGGCACAAAATTTAAAAAATCAAACAGGGAGGCAGCAATTCTTCAAGGTCTTGATTTTGTTGGTCCTAAGCTAAGTCAATATATAAAAATATTGAGAAAAGTGACAAAAAATAAAGAGGTACTGGTGCATTGTTGGCGTGGCGGAATGCGAAGTAGTAGCATGGCTTGGTTATTTGAGCTTTATGGTTATAATGTAAAATTACTTGATGGAGGATACAAAGCCTATCGTAAACATGTAATTAATAGTTTTGAAACTATAGTTCCGCTAATTGTAATAGGCGGAATGACAGGAAGCGGAAAGTCGGAAATACTTCATTCTCTTAAAGCAATCAGACAACAAGTTATCGACTTAGAAGACATCGCCAATCATAAAGGTTCGGCATTTGGAGCATTAGGGCAAGATGCTCAACCCACAACATCACAATTTCAAAATAATTTATTCGAAATATGGCGACAGCTTGATTATAATAAACCAATATGGATTGAAGATGAAAGTGCATCAATAGGTAGAGTTTCAATGCCCAAAGAACTATTTAAACAAATAAGAGAGAGCAAACTTATTTTGGTTGAAGTAGATAAAACAGTAAGGATAAATCGTCTGATAAAAGAATACGCAATATTCACTGATGATGAGCTAATACAATCGGTAAATAAAATACATAAGCGACTTGGTGATGAAAATACCAAGCGTTGCATTGAGGCTATTAATAACAAGAATTACTATTTAGTTGCCGACCTGACATTAAACTACTACGATAAAGCATACCGGAATGGCTTATCGAAAAGAGATAAGGAAACAATTTTCAAGATAGAGATACAACAGAGAAATCAAGATGAAAATGCCAAGGCAATTTTAAATTTTGCACTAAATAATCATCTAGCCTAAAATTAATTTGGTTCTCTATATAACAATATAACTATAAAATTAGTTGTATAACTAAATAATTAGTTATATCTTTGTCGCATTAATAATATTTAAGCAAACGAAATGAAAAAATTAACAATGGCAGAAGAACAAGTAATGCAAATACTTTGGAACAGGGAAAAGGCTTTTGTTAAAGATATATTAGAAGAGTTTCCCGAGCCAAAGCCTGCTTATAATACTGTTTCAACAATTATCAGGATACTTGAGAAAAAAGGTTTTGTTGGTCACAAAGCTTTTGGTAAGACACATGAATATTTTAGTTTGATTGACAAAAAAGACTATGCAAGAAATCATTTCCGAAGTTTTGTAAAAGATTATTTTGGAAACTCATTTAGCGATGTTGTTTCTTTTCTTGTAAAAGATAAAGATATGTCGGTTAGTGATTTGGAAGAAATATTAAGTGAAATAAAAAACCAATAATTATAATAAGTATGGATTTATTTGAATATCTATTTAAGTCGTTTATATCTTTAACACTATTTTATTTGGTGTATATAAGCTTCCTTCGAAGAGAAACATATTTCAGAAGTAATCGATATTATTTGCTCTCTTCAATCGTATTTGCATTGCTTTTACCATTTGTGAATATTATTAGCTTTTCGTCTCAATTACCGCAAAATTTCAGCAGCTTGGTTGATGCTGTTACCATTAGCGGAAGCGACAGTAAACACATAACAGCACCATACTTGTCAGTATATTCTACAATTATTGTTGTTTATTTAGCAGGTGTCGGATTATTTTTCTTACGTTTTATTTATCAGCTTATTCAATTAATTTGGCTTGTCAAAGAGTATGAAATTACCTACAAGTACGGAATAAAAATTGCTTTTATCGATAAAGAGTATTCTCCATTTTCCTTTTTTAAATACGTTTTTATCAACAAAGCTTTAATTTCTGAAAACGAACTTGACAAAATCATTGCCCACGAAAAGGTTCATGCAAAACAATATCATTCTTTTGATTTGATATTGTTTGAAGTTTTAAGAATTATCCATTGGTTTAATCCTTTGGTGTGGCTTTATAAGTATTCATTAACCGAAGTGCATGAGTATCTTGCAGACGAAGGTGTGTTGCAAGATGGTTACGATAAGTATAACTATCAAAATATGCTTCTTGCCGAATCATTTGGTGTAAGAGTAAACTATTTGAATAATAATTTTAATCAATCACTAATAAAAAACAGAATTATGATGATGAAAAAACAGAACTCAACAAATTTGGCAAAGCTGAAATATCTTATTGCTTTACCTGTAATTTCTTTAGTGCTATTTGCATTTTCAGGAGGTATAAATCCGGTTAATCATACTCCTCAAGGTATTATTAGCAGTCAGAATGAAGATACCACAGTCTTTTATATAGTTGAGGATATGCCCATTTTCAGACCTGATAAAAATAAAACCCAAGAAGAGGGCGAAATGGATTTACAAAAATATGTTGCTAAAAATGTAAAATATCCAAGCAACAGTAGGGAAGAAGGTGTCCAAGGAAAAATCTATATTGAATTCATTGTTAATACCAATGGCAAGGTTGTAAATGTTAAGGTGGCAAGAAGTAGTGCAGAAAAACCGGAAAAAATTTCGAAAAAAATGAAAAAGAAATCCGGTAAAATCAAATATGTAAAATGTGATGCTACTGAACTGGAAAGTGAAGCATTACGTGTTATTCGTTCTTTACCCGATTTCTCTCCCGGAAAGCAGGACGGAAAACCTGTTCAGGTAATGTACACAATGCCAATAAACTTTAAGTTAAGCTAGTAATCACACTTTTTTAGACATAACGGACGGGGAGTTTTTATACTTCCCGTTTTTGTACGCCTTTGTTTTACAAATTTCAATTAGTTAGTTTTGCATTATCACATAAAAAAAGAAAAATGAATATTTTAGATAGATTAAAAGCTTATCCGGATTTAAATAATGTAATTGCAAAATCAGCAAGCCTTGCCGGTATTAAGGAGAATGCAGAATCACTAAAGAGCTCAGAAAACCTTAAAATACTATTTAGCCTTATTGATCTTACCACTTTGGATGTTTGCGATACTCATAACAAAGTAATTGGAATGTGTAGTAAAGTAAATAATTTTACCCGACATTTCCCTACTTTGCCTAATGTTGCTGCTATTTGTGTTTATCCAGCTCTTGTACCTGTTGTTAAAGAAAATATAAAAGCAGCGAATATAAATATTGCATCGGTTGTTGGGGGTTTTCCTGCATCGCAAACTTTTATTGAAATTAAAACAGCAGAGTCAAAGATGGCAGTTGAAGCCGGAGCAACTGAAATCGACATGGTAATTTCTGTAGGTAAGTTACTTGAAGGAAAAAAGCAGGAGGTTTATAACGAGATAGTTGAAATTAAGCAAGCTATTGGTACAGCTCATTTAAAAGTAATTCTTGAAACAGGTGCTCTTACGTCAGAACAAATATATATAGCAAGTTTAATGGCAATGGAAGCAGGTACTGATTTTATTAAAACTTCGACCGGCAAATATAGTCCTGCTGCAACTCCCGAAGCAGTTTATATCATGAGCTTGGCAATACACGAGTTTTATAAAAAAACATCAAAAAAAGTTGGTATTAAACCGGCTGGAGGAATCTCAACTTATGCAGAAGCAATACAGGTGTTTGCTATTGTGAAAAAGCTGCTTGGACAAGAATGGCTTAACTCAAAATTATTCAGAATTGGAGCAAGCCGTTTGGCAAATAACTTATTGAGAGAGATTGCCTCATTAGACAATATTGATTATATAGAAAACTACTTCTAATAATGTCTGCTACAACAGATCCGGCAAGTCAGATTGTAAAAATAATGTCAATAATTTATAATAAATTAATGACAAGCTCTTCAGGTGGAAATATTTCAGTTACAGACAATGATGGTAATATCTGGATAACACCGGCAGCTAAAGATAAAGCTGATTTGTCAGGTACTGATATTTGTTGTGTTAAAACAAATGGAGAAATAGATGGCACTTATCTACCTTCATCAGAATTACCTTTTCATAAGGAAATATATAAAGTCCGAAAGGATATAAAGGCAATTGTTCATGCTCATTCTACAAAACTTGTAGCTTATAGCACACGAAAAAAAACACCTGATACAAAAGCATTGTTATCATCTTATGATATTTGTGGGAAAGTAGGAATTGCCGGTTATGAAAAAACAGGAAGCAAAGAATTGGCTATTAATATAGCTGATGAGTTTAAGAAAGGAGCCCAGTCGGTAATAATGGAAAACCATGGTGCTGTTGTTGCCGGCAAAAATTTGTACGATGCGTTTGAACGATTTGAAAGTTTTGAATATTTAGCCCAATCTATCCTTGGTGCATTAACAATTGATAAACCAATATATTTGTCACAAAAGCAAATTTCTAAAGCTAAATGTTTAGTTCAAATAATTGATTCGCAAAAACCCGGAACCCTGTATAAGAATAAAATTGGCGAATATTGTAAATTTGCAAAACGTGCCCACAGTAAGGGTTTATTAACAAACAGGCATGCATCATTATCACTTAGGCTTGGTACAGATAGCTGGCTGTTTTCAAATCCTGATGTGCCTTTTTGGGACTTATCTGCAAATGATTTATTTATTAATAAGATTACTGGAACCAAAGATAAAGTTGTTTTTGCAAATGATATTCATTCTTTAATTTACAAGAAGAATCCCAATATTAAGTCAATAATAATTGCCCAGCCTCCGGCAATTATGTCTTTTGCAATAAGCACATTAAAACTTGATGTAAGGAATATTCCGGAAAGCTTGATTTTGCTTAAAGAGATTCCTGTCATCGCGTATGATTCTTTTGTTGAAAATCCATTTCAGCTTGCAGAGATCTTTAGCAAAGGCTTTTCATCTGCAATGATCAGAAACCATTCAATAATTGTAACGGGAAGCTCAATACATGAGTCATTCAACAGACTTGAAGTAGCTGAGTTTACAGCAAAATCTATTATTGCAGGAAATAAACTTGGAAAGGTTCTACCAATTTTATAAAAAAGGCTGTCCACTATTGAACAGCCTTTTTTTGATTTATAATTGCCTATTCAGCAATTTGTATCGGGATAGATATTACCCTGTTATTATACTCAAACTTAAAAAAGTAATTTCCTGAAGATATTCCTTTTGCATCAAAACGAATAGCGTGTTTTCCAGCCGAATAATTATAATCTTCAGCTAATCTTAACTTTTTCCCAAGTGCATC